>NZ_JBEXCV010000102.1:0-34342 GCF_040605455.1 Embleya sp. NPDC005575
GTCCCGTCCGAGATTCGGACGGGACCCCCGCGCTTGTCGTCCCGACGGGGAGAACCCCGACGTCAGGAGGTGGTCGACGACGCGACGGTGCCTGCCTGCGGAGTCCCGGTGGCGACGCTCGGCTCCGCACTCGGGGCGCGGCGCCGGCGGACGAGGGAGGCGATCAGGACGACGACGGCGGCCAGCAGGGAGAGCAGCATCTGCTTGCGGCCGGCGTCGTCGTACAGCATGTAGCCGATCACGAAGAGCAGGAATGCCGCAGTGCCGTAGGTCAGGCACGGGAAGGCCCACATCTTCACGGTCAGCTTCTCGGGTGCCTCGCGCTCCAGGATGCGGCGCATGCGCAGCTGGGTGAGGCAGATCGACAGCCAGATGAACAGGGCGATGGCGCCGGACGAGTTCAGCAGGAAGTCGAAGACGGTGTCCGGCGAGGTGTAGTTGAAGATCACCGCGACGAAGCCGAAGACCACCGAGGCCAGGACGGCGTTGCGCGGGACACCCCTACGGCTGACGGCGCCGAAGGCCTGCGGCGCGTCGCCGCGCTTGGCCAGCGAGAACGCCATGCGCGACGCGCTGTACAGGCCCGAGTTGAAGCACGAGAGCACCGCGGTGAGCACGATGACGTTCATGATCTGGCCGGCGGCCGGGATGTTCAGGTGGTCGAGGACCGCCACGTACGAGCTCGCGCCGACGGCGCTGGAATCCCAGGGCATCAGGGTGACCACGATGAGGATGGAGCCCAGGTAGAACAGCGCGATCCGCCAGATCACGCTGTTGGTGGCGCGGGTGACCGCGCGTCGCGGGTCCTTGGACTCGCCGGCCGCGAGGGTGACGATCTCGCTGCCCATGAAGGAGAACGCGACGAGCAGCATGCCGGAGAGGATTTGGCCCCATCCGTTCGGCAGGAAGCCGCCGTGGCCGGTGAGGTTGGTCAGGCCGACCGGGTCGGTGTCCGGCAGCACACCGAAGATCGCCAGCCCGCCGATCACCAGGAACGCCGCGATCGCGACCACCTTGATGCCCGCGAACCAGAACTCGAACTCGCCGTACGAGCCCACCGAGATCAGGTTGGTGGCGGTCAGCAGCGCCATCACCGCGAGGGTGAAGGCCCACTGCGGCACGACGCTCACCCAACCGTGCAGGATCGTGCCGCCGGCGGTGGCCTCCACGGCGAGCACGACGACCCAGAAGAACCAGTACAGCCAGCCGACCGTGAAGCCCGCCCAGCGGCCGAAGGCTCGGTCGGCGTACGAGGAGAAGGAGCCGCTCGTCGGGTTGGCCGCCGACATCTCGCCCAGCATCCGCATGACGAAGACGATCATCAGGCCGGTGAGGGCGTAGGAGATCAGGATGCCCGGACCGACCTTGTTGATGCCCGCCCCCGAGCCCACGAAGAGGCCGGCCCCGATTACGCCGCCGATGGCGATCATCGACAGGTGGCGGTTCTTCAGCCCGCCGCTGAGGCCCTGCCCAGCGGGAGACGACGCCTCGATCACATCCGGGGGTGCGGTCTGCCGTTGTTCGGGGACCTGCTTCGACATGCGGTAGCTCCTCGCCTGGGGGGCGTGTGGATTCGCGAATTGCGAGAACGGGATGCGCGACGCGGATCCCGGTGGCCGACGGCGATGTGCGCGACGTCACCAGCCCGGAGGACGGTATGTCGTCTTTGGTCCGTTGAACAATGCATTCATCTATCAATGAGACTTATGACACATTACGTGGAGTGACATCAAGTCACTGCGACCGGGGCGACGCGCGTCACAGGGCTGTCGTGCGACGCGCGGTGGCGGGCGCGGGAATGTTCCGCGACGGAGCGGGAACCGGACCGGACCTCCTGGCTTCGCCTTCAGCGGGTCGTGTCGGAGCGCCCCGGAAGGTCTGCCAAGGGAATGGCTACATCGGCGAGTTCGCTTGCGTCGACTGCTCGGCCGGAGGCGACGAGGGCGCGGATCGGGTCGGCGACGTCCCAGACGTTGACGTTCATGCCGGCCAATACGCGGCCCTGGGCGAGCCAGAAGGCGATGAACTCGCGGGTGTCACTCCGGCCGCGGAAGACGACTTGGTCGTAGCCGCCGGGTTCGACGTAGCCGGTGTATTCCATGCCCAGGTCGTACTGGTCGGTGAAGAAGTACGGAACGCGGTCGTAGACCACGTCCTGGCCGAGCATCACCTTGGCCGCGACTTGTGGCTGGTTGACGGCGTTGGCCCAGTGCTCGACCCGGATGTGCTTGTCGAGCAGTGGGTGGAAGGCGTTGGCGACGTCCCCGGCCGCGTGCACGTCCGGGTGCGAGGTGCGCAGGTGGGCATCGACGCGGATGCCGTTGTCGACCTCCAGGCCGGCCGCGTCGGCAAGCCGGGTGTTGGGGGTGATGCCGACCCCGACGATGACCGCGTCGGCATCGATGCGGCTGCCGTCGGCCCGCAGCACACCGTTCGCCCGGCCGCCGGCACCGGTGATCTCGGCTACCTGGACACCGAAGCGCAGGTCGACCCCGTGATCGGTGTGCAGGTCGGCGAAGGTTTGGGAGACCTCGCGGCCCAGCACGCGCAGCAGCGGCAGCTCCGCCACCTCCAGCATGGTGACCTCCACGCCGGCCGCGCGGGCGGCGGCCGCCGTCTCCAGGCCGATCCAGCCGGCGCCGATCACCACGATGCGGGATGCGGACTCGAAGGACTCCTTGATGCGGTCGCTGTCGGCGAGCCGGCGCAGATAGTGGACGCCGTCGAGGTCGGCTCCGGGCACGGTCAGGCGGCGCGGCGAGGACCCGGTGGTCAGGAGCAGCTTCGCGTAGCCGATGCGAGTGCCGTCAGCGAGCGTCACCTCGTGTGCGGCCGGGTCGACCGCGGTGACCGCGGCACCCAGGCGCAGGTCGACATCGTGCTCGCCGTACCACTCGGGGGGATGGACGTAGACGGTGTCGCGCTCGTCCTTGCCCAGCAGATAGCCCTTCGAGAGCGGCGGGCGTTCGTAGGGGCGCTCGGTCTCCTCGCCGAGCAGCACGATCGGGCCGTCGAAGCCCTCTTCGCGGAGGGTCTGTGCCGCCTTCGCACCGGCCAGGCTCGCTCCGACGATCACGAATGCCGTGTTCGCGGCCATGTTCTCTCCTCTGCTGGGTTGACGCGGCCCGCAGCTGGGTTGACGCGGCCCGCAGGCGGCCGACGATCCGCTTCCTGCCGGCGGTCGATTCGTTCCCCGGTATGTCTGCCGACAGGGAGCCGCAGAAGACCGTGGCGCTGAACTGTTCGTCGGCGGTCGGCCGCATCAGGCGGCGGTGCGCTTGGCGTGCAGTTCGGCTTCCAGCTGCTCGAACAGCTCGTTGCCGGAGGCGGTGAACTTGGCGATGCCCTCGTCCTCCAGCACACGGACCACGTCGTCGTAGGAGACCCCGACCGTCTCCAGGTCGTCGAGTACCTGCCGGGATGCCGCGTAGGTGCCGTGGATGGTGTCGCCCTGGATGCGGCCGTGGTCGGCAACCGCGCGCAAGGTCTGCTCCGGCATGGTGTTGACCACCCCGGGCGCGACCAGTTCGTCGACGTAGCGGGTGTCGGCGTAGGCGGGGTCCTTCACCCCGGTGGAGGCCCACAGCGGGTGCTGGGGGCGCATGCCGGCCGCGGCCAGCGCCTGCCACTCCTGGGAGGCGGTGGCCTGCTCGAAGTGCTGGTAGGCCAAGCGGGCGTTGGCGATCGCGGCCCGTCCGCGCAGGGCCGACGCCTCCGGTGCGTCGATCCTGTCCAGCCTGCTGTCGACCTCGGTGTCCACCCGGCTGACGAAGAAGGAGGCCACCGACGCGATGGACGCAACGTCGCGCCCCGCCGCATGGGCCTTGCTCATGCCGTCCAGGAAGGCGCGGAGTACCCGGTCGTAGCGGTCCAGGGAGAAGATCAGCGTCACGTTGATACTGATGCCTTCGGCGAGCGCGGTGCTGATCGCCTTCAGGCCGGGTTGGGTGGCGGGAATCTTCACGAACAGGTTCGGCCGGTCCACCAGCCACCACAGGGCCCGTGACTCGGCGATCGTCGCCGCTGTGTCGTGAGCGACGCGCGGGTCCACCTCGAGCGACACCCGTCCGTCCACCCCGTCGCCGACCTCGTACACCGGTCGCAGCACGTCGCAGGCCCAACGTACGTCGAACGCGGTCAGCGACCTGACGGCTTCCCCGACCTGCACGCCGCGCCGGGCCAGGTCGGCGATCTGGGTGTCGTAGCGCTCTCCGGCGCGGATCGCCTTGGCGAAGATCGTCGGGTTGCTGGTGATGCCCACGACCCGCTGCTCGCGAATCAGGTCGCTCAGCCCGCCGCCGGCGAGCCGCTCCCGGCTCAGATCATCGAGCCACACCGCTACACCGTGGTCGGCCAGCCGGTCGAGGTTCTCACTCATGATGTTCTCCCATGCGTGGTGCAATGCCGTCTACGGCGTGGTGCACCTCTCGGGTGCAGGCGGGGCCGCAGGTCTCCTTCGCACAGGCGCCGGGAGGGCGGGGCGCACCGGGGCCGAGCCCGGTCTGCCCATACGACGACCAGTGACACTCCCAGGTTCACTCGCGTCGAAGGCCGCGATCCCGGCGGCCTGCCGGTGATGGTGGCCTGCCCCGGCCCGGACGAAGTCGCACGGCTTGGAATCATCGCCCGCCGGCATGTGTGCTTCTCCCATACCCAGGTTGCGGACGACCAGCCGCGGCCCGAAGCCGGGAGTGCGGGTCCGCCGGCTTCGCCGTTGTGGGCGAGATGATGTCGGAAGCTGTCTGGTTTACCTGTGCTTGCAGAGCGCCGCGGGGCGGGTGCGGTGCCATCGCCTGCGTGCACGGTCGGGGCAGCCCTTCGTTTCTCCGCGCGGGCGTCGTCGGCGCGGCACACAGTCACGGATGACGACTGTCGGTCACTATGTGGTGAATCCGTGTCGCTCTGTGTGGTGCGGAGGCCTGTGTCAGCAACGTTGGGGCCGCCCGGGAGTCTCACTGGTCCCGCATCAACGCGAGGAGCAACGCCCGTGATCACCGTGGTGAACAAGTCGACCCGTTGTACCGATGACGAGGTGCGTGCCATGACGCGCGCTTGCGCCACCCAGGTGCAGCAGCACGCGGCACCGACGTGGGGTCAGGTACCCATTCCCGTGGTGTACGCGGCCAGTGAGCAGGAGGCCCCTCCCGGAGCGTGGGTCATCGCCATCCTCGACGACCCCGACCAGGCCGACGCGCTCGGCTGGCACACCGAGGAGCAGGGGGATCTGATCTACGGCCGGGTCTTCGCCGCCCCCGTGCTCGACAACGGCGGCGCCGTCCTGTCCGGGGCGCTGACCGTTTCCGGCGTGCTCAGCCACGAAGTGCTGGAGACGCTGGTCGACCCGCACGTCAACCTGTGGGCCGACAACGGCAACGGCGACGCGTACGCCTTGGAGATCGGCGACCCCGTCGAGTCGGATTCCTACGAGATCGTCGTGCACGGTACCGGCCCGGTCGGCGTGTCGAACTTCGTCACGCCCCACTGGTTCGACCCCCGGGCCGGCAAAGACCAGAAGTTCGACTGGCTTGGCAAGGTCACGGCGCCGTTCAGGATGACCAAAGGCGGCTACGTCGTCGTCACGCGCGAGGGCAAGATCCAGCAGCACTTCGGCGAGACCTACCCCGAGTGGCGCAGGGCCATGAAACACGCTGACACCTCCCGCTCCGCCAGGCGCACGACCACCTGAGACCAGCCACTCGAGACAATCCTCGATCGAGCCTCGCCGGCCCCGGTAGGAGGTACCTCGCCGGGGCCGGCGAGGTGCCTGCCGGGTCGGGGTGGGTTTCGCTGCGTCCCCGGCCGGGTGCCGGGGACGCAGCGAGAGGCGGGCGGGGTCGGGTTCAGGCGGTGTCGGCGCGCCGACGTCGATAGAGGGCTACGGCCCCGCCCGCGAGGGCGAGTGCCGCTCCGGAACCGGCGAGCAGCGGGGTGGAGAACGACGCCTCGTCCGCATTGTGCCGGGGGCCGTAGCCGCTGGAGTACCCCTTCGTGTCGTACTCCGAGCCGGGCAACTTGTCGGCGTAGCGGGCCTTGACCAGCTTCTGGTAGTCGCCGAGCGACATCGACGCCCGGCCGCCCAGTCCCTGCCGGGCCTGGTCGTTGAGCGGCTCGACGGTGTTGAGCTTGAGCTGGTACCAGCCGCGGACCTGCGGCTCGGTGAAGATCAGGGTGCCTGCGGTGGCTTTGCCGGCGTATGTGGCGTCGCTGTCGCCGTCGCGCAGGGCCGCCAGGTGCCAGCCGCCGCCCTGGGTGGGGGCGAGCATGACGCTGGTGCTGCGGCCGTTGACGGTGGCGTTCAACGAGGAGACCAGGTATGTCAGTTTGATTGCCTCGGTGGGCAGTGGCAGGACGGTGCCCGCGACGAATCCGGGGGTGATCTCGTTCAGTGCCACCGGGTCGTTGATGGTGAAGGCCGGGAGGTCCTGACACGGCTCGGGGGTTTCGGGAATCGTCTGCACCGACGCGTCGGCGCCGGTGGGCACCGGAGTGCTCAGGAAGCGGCAGACGGCGTCGCGGACGGTGGTGGACTTTACCGCCTCGAGGGCGGCCTGGTAGTCGGGGATGTCGGCTGGGAGCGGGTCCTTGGCCGGGGCCGCGTGGGCCATGCCGGCGACGGACAGCAGTGCGGACGCGCTCACTGCGAGGAGGATGGACAGGCGGGAGAAGCGAGAGCCTGCCCGCGTGCCGGACGTTGTGGTGCCGCTGGTGTCGCGCATGTCGCCTGCCTTAGCGGGAGATGCCGATGCGGGAGTGGGTCCACTTCGACGAGCTGTTGCTCACGTAGTCGTTGTAGTTCCACCACGTGTACGTGGCGGTGTCCGGCCACGGATCGGCCACGGCGATCGTGTTGCGCGACGTGTCGAAGCCGTAGACGACGTTCATGTGGCCACCACCGGACGTCCACCCGATGCGGGCAGCGACCGGCCGGGCCGCCTTGACCTCGGTGTACACCTGGTTGAACGTGGCCGCGCTGTTCAGACCCGAGCCGGGGTGGGTCATGCCGAGGCTGTTCCAGCCCTTGGCCATGTCGTCGAGCGTTGCGGGCTGGTTGTTGCAGCCGTAGTAGGGCTGGGCGCGGTCGCAGAAGTCCGTCTGCGTGGAGCCGAAGCCCTGGAACTTGGCGATGGTCAGGCCGGAGGCGACCCAGCACCACTGCGACTTCTCCTGCTTGTACATGCCGATGTTGTCCTGACCCGCTTCCGCGTGAGCCGTACCTCCCGCGGTCGCAAGCAATTCCGAGGCGACCAGCACGATGACTGACGCCGCGGTTCCGTACCTGAATCTGCCCATGTTCCTGCCTTCCCGTGACGAGACGAGCGGGGCGATCTGGCACAGATATGACAGCGCACCATGGCGAAGCCGTATAGGGATATTGCAGGAATTACACCTATATTGACCATTTACCGGTTAATCATAGATTCGGGCGATTGATACCGATTAGGGGAGAATCTCCGGCCGACCGGGCGGCGATGGGATCCATGCCGACCGTGATGGATGTCGACGGCGGCCATTGCCACGCATCCGGGTCCGTCCAGGCAACGGGTCCGTGGTCCCTGCGCAGGTGGTCCGTCAGTACCCGGGAGATCAGGTTCAGCCACGCGGTCCAGGACTCCTGCGTCCCGGAACCCATGAGCCGTGCGACGCGAAAGAAGCGATACGGCGCGGCATCGTCGGGGAGCAGGGCCGGCGCCTCCGCACACTCGGCGACGACCATGGGCAGGGTCCACTGACACACCCCCTGCCGGTGCCTCCCGAGTGTGTCCGCGGTCCGGATGCCCCCGGGCGTCCGCCGCAATCCGGGTCCGGAAAAGGCCACAACAGGGCCACAGGGAACGCGTCGTGGCCCGGCCCGGCCCGCGCTTGACTGTTGAGCGTACGCAGATCCTCCGGTCGGCGCCCGGTCTTCGCCGAAGGCGCCCGCACGTCGTTGCGCCCCCGGTTCACTCGCACGTGAACGTTCGGCGACCGCGCATGCCCGGTCCACGCAACAGGGGAAGGTTTCGATGGCGACTTCGTTGCGGGACGAGGGTGGCCGCGGACTCCCGCTCGGGGCCGTGTTCGCCGCCGGTTGGGGCTGGTACCGGGACCCGCTCGGAAAACGGGTCAGGGCCCGCGTCGCGGGACGACCCGGATGAAGCGGCGCCGTGCCGGTGTGGGCTTGGGCCGCCCCGATGACCTGCCCGTTCTCGTCCCGGAACGATCCCGCCGACCCTCTCACGGAAGCCCGAGCCGCCCGGGCACCGGCCCGGGCGTGCACCCGGCCCGCGAATTCCGTGCGGCGCGCGCGTGTTGCCGTGACCTCGCCGGTTGCCTGGGCCTGACGGCGGTTGTCGTCGCGGCCCTGATCCTCGCGACTTGGACCCCCTGGTGACCCGCCCGTGGAGATCGTCGAACGCTCCGCACGGCGACGGGAAGAGGTGACCCCGAGCACTGCACGATCAGTAATACTGACAAACCGGCTCAGGTGTCGCCGCCGGCAGGACAGGCTCGACGTGGGTTCCGCGTCGACGACCTGCGTCACCGCCGCGTCGTCGGGCGCGGTGTACACCAGCGACACCCACGCGTCCATCGGAGATGTTCGGCGGGGGATTGCCCTTCGACGGATCCGGCGGCGGATCGTCACAAATATCGCTGTACTTATGCCCCATGCGGTGGTTTTGCCGAATTTCTTCCACCACATGTCGGTCGACCGTGAGCGATCCACGGGGCGGGGCATTGTTTCGGCCAGAGTTTCGACGGAACGACCATGTCCAACAAGCCAGGTGTACCCTGTCGCCGCGCACACCGTTCCAGGCTGCCCGAATCCAATGCGAACAACCTTCGGCGTGCGATTTTTTGTTGCCTCCGACCGGTTGGACAGGGCAGTCCCCGGCCATGATCGAACGAGAGATACATGCGTAAAAAGAGAACAATATCCAATTCGGCCACCAAGGCATTCCTGGTGGCTGCCATCGCACTCGGTGCCATCGGCTCGACGGCCATTTCTGCCGGGGCGTTACCGGCAAAATCGGCACAGGCTCATGAGCAACAGACCAAGCGTGTCGTATATCAGGGTGTCGCCATCCAAGTCCCACTTCAGTGGCCGGTTTTCGATCTGCGACAAAACCCGGAAACCTGTGTTCGGCTCGACCGGAATGCCGTGTACCTGGGACACCCGGCAGCCGATCAGAAATGCTCGGCCCGTGCTGTCGGAGAGAAGGCCGAGGCTGTCATTCTGGAGAACTTCGACGAAGCCACGGTTCTCGAATCGGTTCACGTGGTCCGAATGAAGCAGGGAGCAAAGGCGCCGACCGACTTGGCTCCCGACAGCGACCGGCAGGCGTATCTCGCGATCGAGGGTGCGGGCGTGCTCGCCACGGCGTCCTATGCCAAGGACGATCGTGCGACCGCCGCTGTGCTGGCGTCGATCACGACGACAAGCGATGCCGTACCCCGCGAGTTCGCCGAACCGTCACAGCCGCCGCGACGGCAGATCGCCACGGCCGCGCCGTCGACGGCATACGAGGGCAAGGCCTTCGATACCTGTACCGCGCCGTCGTCCTCGACCATGTCGAAGTGGCTCGCGTCGCCGTACCGCGCGGTCGGCATCTATGTGGGCGGCCCGTTGCGTGCCTGCCAACAACCGAATCTCACGGCCGACTGGGTGGACCGGCAGGCGGCGGCAGGGTGGAGCTTTCTGCCGATCTACGTGGGGCTCCAGGCAAACGTAATCGACTCGGCGACCGCACAGGCTCAGGGGCGTACTGCCGGTGACGCGGCGGTCGGCCAGGCCGCGGCCCTCGGTTTCGGTCCCGGGGCGGTCGTCTACCTGGACATCGAAAGGTTCGAGGACAACGCGCTTCGGGCCAGGGTGCTGGACTATGTGGCAGGTTGGACGGCACGCGTTCACGAACGCGGCTATCGATCCGGCGTCTATGCCGCGCGCAACAACGTCGTCCCGGACCTGGAGGCCCGATACGACGACTCGGGCTACCCGCGTCCCGACGTGCTGTGGACCGCGAACTGGGACAACCAGGCGAATGTGTCCAACTCGTCGATGGGGCTGGATTCGACCGCGCACTGGGCGAGCGCGCGGGCCCATCAGTACCAGGGGGATTTCTCCGCCACCTACGGCGGCGCGACGATCAGCATCGACGCCAACTACCTTGAGGTCGGGGCTGACGGTCAACCCGGGCAAGTGGGTCCTCGTGATGAGGTGTCGGCGGATTTCGATGGTGACGGCAAGGCCGACATGGTGTCGGTGGACTCGGTGTCGGGGGCGTTGTCGTTCCGAGCGGGTTCGGGGTCGGGGTCGACGTTCGTGTCGCCGGTGTCGATGTGGGGGGACAACAGTTGGGCGGACCTTCGGGATCTGGTGGCGGCGGACTTCGACGGTGACGGCAGGGTCGACATCGCCGCGGTGAGTTCGACGGGTTGGTTGCGGTTCTACGGCGGCAACGGCGACGGTTCGTTGCGAAGCGGCGTCTCGATGTGGGGTGACGCCGGGTGGTCGGGTCTGTCGGATCTGACGGCGGCGGACTTCGACAGCGACGGCAAGGCGGACATCGTTGCGCGGGGTGACGACGGTGTGTTGCGGGTGTGGCCCGGGATTGGTAACGGCGCACTTCGTGAGTCCGTGCGTTTGTGGCCGGATTCGGGTTGGACTGGTGAACACGACTTGGTGGCGGCGGACTTCGACGGCGACGGCAAGGCCGACATCGTCGCCCGTGGCGATGACGGCGGTCTGCGGATCTGGACGGGGAACGGGAACAACTCCCTGAACGAGTCGGCGCGGATCTGGCACGACAACGGATTCACGGAATACCGGGACCTGGCTGCGGCGGATGTGGACAACAACGGCACTGCCGATGTGGTGGCGATCGACAATGACGGCGTGGTCCGTTTCTACTCGGGCAACGGCGACGCGTCGTTGAACGAGGGTGTCCGGACGCAGGATGTGTCGGGGTGGCGATCGGGTCTGGGGGCCGTGTGGGCCGACTTCTCCGGTGACGGCAAAGCCGACCTGGTCGCGATCGACTCCGGTGGAACGCTGTGGATGTACGCCGGTAAAGGCAACGGAGCTCTTGCGGGCAGTGCACGTCGGTTGTGGTCCGACAGCGCCTGGGCCGGGATGACGGACCTCGCGGCGGGCGACTTCAACGGGGACGGGAAGTCCGACCTGGTCGCGCGAGGCGATGACGGCGTGCTGCGGATCTGGACCGGAAACGGCAATTCCACGTTGAACGAGTCGGTGTGGTTGTGGCCGGACGCCGCCTGGACTGGTGAACAAGACATCGTCGCAGGTGACTTCAACGGGGACGGGAAGTCCGACCTGGTCGCGCGAGGCGATGACGGCGTGCTGCGGATCTGGACCGGAAACGGCAACCTCTCACTCAACGAGGCCGTGCATTTGTGGCCCGACGCTGCCTGGGACGGCGAACGCGACCTCACCGCAGGCGACTTCAACGGCGACGGCAACACCGACCTCGTCGCACGCGGCCTCGACGGCATGCTCCGACTGTGGACCGGCAACGGAAACAACACCCTGAACGAAGCCGCCCACATGTGGCCCGACAACGGCTGGAACGGCATGCACGACCTCGCGGCCGCCGACCTGAACCAGGACGGAAAGCTCGACGTCACCGCCATCGGCGACGACCACGTCCTACGGTTCTACGCCGGCAACGGCGACGGCACCCTCGACATCAACAACCTCGACATCGGCAAAAACACCTGGTAGGAGCACAATCAATCGATCTCGTCCAGAGGCGCCGCTCGCCGAACACGGTGGCGGTGCCTCCGGACGTCGGGCTCTCGGTGCGATCCGCTCGTGTTCGCGAGTCGGGTCCGTCGCGGAGGTCGCGGAGGTCGCGGAGGTCGCGGAGGTCGCGGGTACGCCCGTGCGCGGGGGCCGGCAGGCCACGCCTGCCCCGCATGCGTCGACCGGGTGGCTGGTTCCATCGTCGCCCGGTTGGTTACCAGCCGGTGACGCGTTCCCAGAAGGTCTGAATCGCCGGTGCGGTGTCCGTGGTCGGTGCGCCGTCGACTACGTGGTACCCGCGGTGCTGGGCGGCGGTGGCGCAGGCGTGGTTGGGCAGGATACGCAGACGAGTGCCGACGGGCAGGTCGGGCAGGTGGGCGCCGTCGCGGGCGGTGAGGGTGCCGTGTTCCTGGCTTGCGGCCGTCATGAGCAAACCGGGAATGAGGTTGCCATCCAGGTCGGTGACCAGGCCGTAGCCCTGGTCCTGCGGCTGGACGGCGGTGCCGCGGTCGCGGGACATGGCCATCCAGCCGCCGTCGGTGACGATCCACCCGCGCTCGCGGCGGTGGCCGATGACGGTGACGACGACCGACAGGGCGAGATCCTCGATGCGGCAGATGCCGATGCCGGCCATCACCAGGTCGAAGAAGACATAGTTTCCCGCGCGCAGTTCGGTGACCCCGTCGAGGTCCTCGGCCGCGTGGGCCGTGGGGGTGGAGCCGACACTGACGGTGGCCACGGGCAGGCCGGCCGCGCGCAGCCGCTCGGCCGCAGCGACGGCGGTGTCGCGTTCGTTCTTCGCCGCCAGGCGCCGTTCCTCGGCGGTGTAGGCGAAGTACGACTCGCCCGCGTGGGTCAGCACGCCGTCCAGACATCCCACGTCGTGCAGGATGCGGCCGATCTCGGGGAGCGCGGGGGCGTCGGGCTCAAGGCCGCCTCGGTGGCCGTCGCAGTCGATCTCGATCTGGGTGGGGACGGGAAGGCCGGCCCGGCGAGAGGCTTCGGCGACGGATGCCGCCTGCTCGACGCTGTCCAGCAGGATCCGCAGGGTGACACCGCGGCGCAGCAGCGCGAAGACGCGCGTGAGTTTGTGGGGGTCGATACCGACGGCGTACGTGATGTCGATGTAGCCGCCGTCCGCGAACGCCTCGGCCTCGGCCAGGGTGGAGACGGTGATCGGGCAGGGTGCGTCGTGCGTGAGGCCTGTGACGTCGAGGCTCTTGGCCGTCTTCACATGGGGGCGCAGGGCGACTCCGAGCCGGTTTGCCCTGGCTGCCAGTCGTTCGATGTTGCGCCGGGCCTTGTGGACGTCGACGACGGCGAACGGGGTGTCGGGGTCGGCGAGGGTCCGGGTGGTGTCCGGGCTGGTGACCCTTGGGGGGCTGCTCACAGGGAGATGTCCATCTTCTTCAGAAGGGCCAGGCCCAGATACAGGTCCTGCACGCCGATTCCGGAGCTGTCGAAGACCGTGATGTCGTTGTCGTCGGTGCGTCCCGTGGCGTGGCCGGTGAGGACATCGCCGAGCGGGGTGAGGACCGTCTGCGTGGGGGCGTGTTGGCTTTCGCCCATGCGGCGGGCCTGCTCGGGCAGGTCACAGAAGACGCGGGCGCGCCTGAACAGTTCGGGTGGGAGTTCGCGTTTGCCGGGGGCGTCCGCGCCCATGCAGGAGATGTGTGTACCGGGGCGGACCCAGACGGCCTCGAACAGCGGCGGGTCGTCGCTCGTGGCGGTGGTGGCGGTGACGATCACATCCGCCCGGGAGCAGGCTTCCTCGGCGTCGACGCTCCGGGCGTTGTGTCCGTTTGCGGCCAATGCCGCGCTCGTCTGCTCGGCGCGCTCGGCGGTGCGTCCCACGACCAGGACCTGGGCGATGGGCCGCGTGCGGCTGACGGCCTCCACCTCGTAGGCCGCCTGGTGGCCGGTGCCGAAGACCGCCAGGGTAGTGGCCCCGGCACGGGCCAGCAGATCGACGGCGAGGGCGTCGGCGGCAGCGGTCCGGTAGGCGTTCGCGGTGCCGACCTCCAGGACGACCGCGATCCTGCCGTTCGTCTGGTCGAACAGCAGCAGGGTGGAGTGGTGGCGCGGCAGCCCGTGTTCCGCGTTGTCCGGCCAGTAGGTGCCGATCTTCACCCCGGCGTGCGTCGCGGATGCGGACGGCTTGAGGGTGAACCGGTTGCGTGGGTCGGACCCGTGCACGGCGAGACTGGGCAAGGACGAGCCGTGCACCGTCGCGGCGAAGGCAGTGCGGGCCGCTTCCATGGCCAGGTCCTCGTCCACGAGCGCGGCGGTCTGCTCTTCGGTGATGTACAGCAGGCGGCGCGCGACCGGTGGCCGGTCGGAGCCGGAAGCGGGAGCGGGCACGGGGCGGGTGGTCGAACCGGCGGCGGTCACGAGGCGCCTTTCACTTGGTGTAGTTGTACACGGTCGCCCGGGACACGCCGAGCAGGTCCGCGATGTTCTGCGCGGCATCGCGGGAGTCGAAGTGGCCCTCCCGGTACAGCTGTTGTACGAGTGCCTTCTTGCTCTCCCTGCTCAGCGACCGAGGGGTCGCCGCGCGCTCCGCGGCCAGTTCCTCCACCGCCCGGCGCAGTTCGCGGGCGTTGCGGTCCCGGAGGGTTTCCAGGGAGTGGTCGCGGTGCTCGGTGTCCGTGGCCACGAGGTTCGACAACGCGAGTGTCACCGGCGACAGCACCGACACGTCCAGATTCAGGCAGAGGGCGGCGACGTATTCGCCGGCGGCGTTCTTGATCCCGATGGATGTGCTCTTGGCCGGGCGGCCGTCGGGGAACTGGTTGGGGTAGTTCTGGATGACGCTGGGGTAGCTCGGGTCCTCGATGCGGGCCAGGCCCAGCTCTGTGACCGAGTCCCCGACCGTGCGGCCGGAGAGGTTGTTCTCGATCGCCCGGATCGCATGACGCGGATCCCGCAGGTCATGCAGAACCACTTCGCACAGGCCCGGGAACATGCGGCCCAGCGCGACGGCGATCGTTTCGACCTCACGGATGAGGTGCTCGTCCGCCTCGGTGGAGGCCGCGGCAGCCACACCCGTGCGCTCGCCCGTCTCCGGACCATCAACGTGTTCCATGAGGGCCCTTTCGGCTGCATTGGATTTATTTTCCATCCTTGGATAGACAGTCTAAGGAGGTCGTTCGATGGTTGTCCAGCGGGCCCACCAGCGGCGAAGCGACCCGGAAGGGGGCGGCCGTACGGTCGGTGCACGACCGCACGCGGCCGCCGTGGCGAGGTCGGTTGCGCCTACCTCGCCACGGCGGCCGGGAACTCCAGGCCGACGCAACCGAGTTGGAGCCGGCGGCCGGACACGCCGCGGGCGAGGCCGGTACGACCGACCCGCGCGCCGTACCTGGCGCGGCGAGGCCGGTGCCACCATCGCCGAGCGGGCGCCGGCGGACCGGATGAGCTACCGCGCGTTCCTCGCAGAGTTCTTGATGGCCGAGTGCGACGCCCGGCACCGTTCGGAGCGGAGGATAAGGCGGGGCCGACTTCCCGCGGGAGGAGTCCTTGCGGGTGTTCTACTTCGACGTCGACCCGAATCCCGGCGACGGCGGTGACGGTGCCTACCAGCCGAGTTGGTCGCCGAGCCGCAACCGCAGCCACAGCACCAGACGCTCGTCCGGGTCGGCGAGATCGAACCCGAAGATCTCCTTGGCACGGGAAAGCCGGTACCGGATCGTGTTCGGGTGCACGGACAGCCGATGGGAGGCGGCGGCGACATCGCCGTTGGCGTCCAGGTAGGCGAGGATGGTGGGCGCATACGTGGTGCTGTGCTCGAGATCGTGGGCACGGACCGCCGGCCCGAGCCCGCGGGGGAGCCCCTCGTGCGTGGCCAGCATCTGGGCCAGCGCGGACAGCGTCGCGCCGGCCCACACCTCGTCGATCGTCGCCACCTGGCACGACTCCGGATCACCCGGCCGCTCGGAGAGCGCACGCAGGACGAGATCCGCGTCGGCGCGTGAGCTCACGATCGAGCGCAGCCCCTGGACGATCGAGCCCAGTCCGGCCCGGACGGGCACACGGAGCGCGCTGTGGGCCCGCCGCGCGATATAGGCGACGAGTTCACGGTGCGCGTTCGACGAAGGCCCGCTCGGCAGCAGGGCATAGACCGTTCCGTCGATCAACGCGCAGCCGTGCCTGCCGTAGCGCGCCTCGCAATGCAAGCTCACCAAGTCGGCGAGCCGGGTGGCCGCGTGAGCCGTGAGAACATCCTCGGCATCGACCGAGGCGACGGCGAATGCGGCCACTGCGACGGGCAAGTTCGGGTCCAGACCGAGCTGTTGGGCCACCGCGGTGACACTGCTCGGGTCGGCGAGCAGCCGCCGCAACAGGTCGGCGTACCTGC
This sequence comes from Embleya sp. NPDC005575, assembly GCF_040605455.1. Lineage (NCBI taxonomy): Bacteria > Bacillati > Actinomycetota > Actinomycetes > Kitasatosporales > Streptomycetaceae > Embleya > Embleya sp. NPDC005575. Next base: position 16,098 of record NZ_JBEXCV010000102.1, read on the forward strand.
GCCGGACGGCAGATTCCGTGGTACGGGCTGCGAGCAGGTGCAGCGCGACGTTGCTCGCCACATCGGAAAGGGCCTGTTCGGCAACGGAGTCCAGGTTTTCGCCGGCATCGACGACCCAGATCGAACCCAACACCTCGCTTCCCACGCGGACCGCGACACCGAGACGAGGAAACCCCCCGGGAACGCCGGAGAACCGGCAAGTGCGCCCCACCCGGGTGAGCACACGGTACTGCTCGTCGTAGTCCGGGCCGTCCGGCACCTGGAGGCCGAGGATGCCCTGGCGGCGGCCCTCGTCAACGGCCTGGCCGGGCAAAGTCGAGTACGCGAGGATGCGCCGGTGCGGATCCTCGATCACGGTGGCTCCGCCCACCATCCCCGCGATCGCGTTGGCCAACGCGAACAGATCGCCGACGGCCGGGGCACCTGCGGCCTGCCCGAAACGCACCGTCGGGGTAAGGGCCGAGGAGATCATGGCATCCAAATGGTGCCAGGCCACGGCCTCGTCGGCGGCGAGCAGCACGATGCCGGACTGCCGGGCGGCTTCCACCAGCCGGGTGACCGGCTCGCCGAAACTCTTCACCACCAGAGCGGCGTATCCGGCCTCGGTCGCCGAACCGACCAGTTCCATCGCCTGCGCTTCGACCATCCCCACTCCGACGGCGAGCAGGATCGCGTCTCTGATGGGGGGAAGTGGAAGTGGGGCTCGACGCTCGAAGATGACCACGCCCGAGACCGGCACCAGTCTTTCCGGCAGTACGGTCAACGGCCGCAGCAGCGACGAGCCCAACACTTCCAGGACTTGTCCGAGATCGGGAACCCCGGTATCGAGCATCCTCACCTCTTTGGCCAGGCACACAAAGCATTCGGGAAATCTCTGGACGGGCATCGCATGCCCCCGGCCAGTCCAAGCGCCACGCTGTCCGCATGCTCAATTCAGCAAACGTGCGGCGGGCATGCCCAGTGACCGTACCCTCCAAGGCCTCGTGGAGCGCAACCAACCGCGGCCCCCCGCGGCGAGTTCGGTGACGAGCCGGTGCCGCAGGAGGCTGTGATCCCTTTGCTCGCTCGTCGATACCGGAACCCGTTCCGGATCGCCGGCGGCGGTGCTTCCTGGCGCACGACCGCTATGCCGTCTCGATCAAAACCGTACGGCCGGGTTTCGTGGGGCTGCGGCCGCCTTCTCCGACACCAGGCGTAATCGATCAGCGACACGCAACAGTACTGCAGAAAAGGAGACATCATGCGATACAGGACGAGTGTTGTCGTGGCCTTGGCGTGCGCAGCCTCTCTGGTGACGGTGCCCGGGCAGGCAACCGCGACACCGCAGTGTGACACCAAGCCCATCCAGACAGCTCTGAAGTCACTGCAAAGTGTCGGCGCTTCGGGGATGAGCGTGACGGTGAAGAGTCCGAACTGCGGCGTCTGGAAGGGCGGCGTCGGCCTCGCCGATCTCAGAACGGGCCGTAAGGTCGTCGGCAATGAGCACAGCCGCATCGGCAGCGATACCAAGACCTGGACCGCCACGGTCGTGCTTCAGCTCGTCGGCGAGGGCAAGATCGACCTCGATGACACCGTGGACGACTATCTGCCCGGTCTCATCCGCACCAAGCTCTATGACGGGCGCAGCATCACGATTCGGCAGCTTCTGCAGCACACCAGCGGCTTGCCCGATTACCTGGACGCGCCCTTCTGGGAGAACGAGGACGCGCACCGCTGGGATCACATCGAGCCCTTGCAGACGGTCCGTCAGGCGCTCACTCTGCCCAAGCCCGACACAACGGCGTCCGGCTTTGCCTACTCCAACACCAACTACAACCTGGTCGGCCTGATTGTCAGGGAGGTCACCGGCCGCAGCATCGGCACCGAGATCCGGGAACGAATCGTCGAGCCCCTCGGACTGTGCGAGACCGAATGGCCCGGTGATCGGACCACGATCCCCACGCCGGAACTGCGAGGCTACGCGGAGCGGCGGGGCACTCTGGTGGACAAGACGGAATGGAACACCTCGGAGGCCGACGCGTCGGGCGCTCTGATCTCCAACGGTGCGGACACCACCGCTTTCTGGACCGCCCTGTTGAGCGGGAAACTGCTGGCTCCGGCCCAACTCGCCGAAATGAAAAAGACCGTTTCGGAAGACGTCGCGAATGAGCGCTACGGCCTGGGAGTCGAGCGCCACGAGCCCTTCCCGGGCCTTGTCATCTGGGGACACAGCGGCAGTATGTCGAGCGGCCACAAGTTCAGGAACGCCGTCACCGACGACGGCCGACGGGCCGTGACCCTGCTGATCGGCTCGGAAACGTTCGACTCGGACAAGGTGGACTCCATCATGGGCAAGCTCATGCGCGACCTCCGCTGACGGTAACCATTCCCGCGTCCTTCGCGTGAACGGCCGCCGATGCAATCCGCCTTCCCACGCGAAAGGCTCCGTCGTGTCGTTGAGGGCATCACCCCGCAGTCGCCGCCGATGCCCTCAACGACCTTTCAGGCCATCGCAGCCCATCCGAAGCCCTGAGCCGGCTTCTTCCGGAACCGGTGGCTGCCGCAGCCACGCGAAGGTGGCATCGACATACGGTTCCCGCCGGTTTCATCGACGACCATTCCCGCCCGGCGGGCGCTCCGGACGAGCACGCCTGGAGCCGCGGCCGGCCGGTTCCTGTGTCATCGGTATCGGCTGTCGTCGGTATCCGCCGGGCGTCACCTCCCGGCCGTACCTGCGCCCGGCTCCGTGGTCTGCCTCGCGACCGATAGCAGGATGGTGTCCTGCGGGGCCTGGTCGGCGAAGTTCTCCGGGTGGTGGCAGGCCAGCCGCTGACCGGGCCTCAGCTCCTTGAGAGCCGGCTCGGTCGTCGTACAGATCTGCGTCGCCTTCCAACACCGGGTGTGAAAGCGGCAGCCGCTGGGCGGGGCGATCGGCGAGGGCACGTCGCCATCGAGCAGGAGGCGCTCGCTCTTGGCGTTTCTGCGCCGTGGGTCCGGGATCGGGACGGCCGACATGAGCGCCTTGGTGTACGGGTGCATCGGCGTCTTGTAGAGCAAGTCCCGGTCGGCGAGTTCGACGATCTTGCCGAGGTACATCACCGCGATCCGGTCCGAGACGTGCCGGACGACGGACAGGTCGTGCGCGATGATCACGTAGGTCAGGCCCAGTTCCTGCTGCAGGTCGTCCATGAGGTTGACGACCTGGGCCTGGATCGACACGTCCAGCGCGGACACCGGCTCGTCCGCCACCACCAGCTTCGGCCTGAGGGCGAGCGCGCGGGCGATGCCGATGCGCTGCCGCTGGCCGCCGGAGAACTCGTGCGGGTAGCGGTTGTAGTGCTCGGGGTTGAGGCCGACCACCGACAGCAGTCGCTGCACCTCCTTCCTGATGCCGCCCTTGGGTTCGACGCCCTGGAGCTTGAACGGGGCGCCGACGATCGTGCCGGTGGTGTGGCGCGGGTTCAGCGACGAGTACGGGTCCTGGAAGATCATCTGCACGTCGCGGCGCATCGGGCGCATGCCGCCCACGCCGAGGTGCGTGATGTCCTTGCCCTCGAACTCGATCGTCCCCGCGCTCGGTTCGAGCAGCCGGGTGATCAGCCGGCCCATCGTCGACTTGCCGCAGCCCGACTCGCCCACGACACCGAGGGTCTCGCCCGAGCGCACCTCGAAGTCGATGCCGTCGACGGCGCGCACCGCGCCGACCCGGCGCTGGAAGAGGCCCTTCCGGATCGGGAAGTGCTTTTGCAGCCCGGTCACCTTCAGCAGGACCTCGCCGGGTGCGGCGTCCTTGCTGAGGGTGGCCGCACCGCAGATCTCGGACGAGCCGAAATCACCGGCCTGCCCGCCGTTGCCATGTGCAGGGATGCTCACCGCGTTGTCCTCCGCGTTCTCACTCACACCTTCGGCGCAATCTCTTCGGTCCAGATCCGCTCCCGCTGTTCCTGCGTCATGTGGCAGGCGGCCCAGTGCTTTCCGCCGACCTCGGTCAGCTCGGGTCGGACCGTGCGGGTGACGTCGTCCTTCGGCACGTCCGCGTACGGGCAGCGCGGGTTGAAGGCGCAGCCGGACGGGAGGTTGATCAGGGAGGGCGGGGAGCCCTTGACCGGGATGAGCCGGTCCTGCTGCTCGCGGTCGAGGCGCGGCATCGAGCCGAGCAGACCCCAGGTGTAGGGGTGCCGGGGCTCGTGGAACACCTGCTCCGCCGGGCCTCGTTCGACGCAGCGGCCGCCGTACATCACCAGGATGTCGTCGGCGAGTTCGGCGACGACGCCCAGGTCGTGGGTGATGACGATGACCGCGGAGCCGAACTCCTTCTGCAGGTCCCGGATGAGGTCGAGGATCTGCGCCTGGACGGTGACGTCGAGAGCGGTGGTGGGCTCGTCCGCGATGAGCAGCTCGGGGTTGTTCACCAGGGACATCGCGATCATCGCGCGCTGGCGCATGCCGCCGGAGAACTCGTGTGGGTAGGCGTCCACCCGCTTGTCCGGCTGCGGGATGCCCACCCGGTCGAGCATCTCGATCGCACGCTTGCGGGCGGTCTTCTTGCCGACGTCGTGGTGGATCCGGTATGCCTCGACGATCTGCCGGCCGATCGTGTAGTAAGGGTGCAGCGCGGACAGCGGATCCTGGAAGATCATCGCCATCGCGCGGCCCCGCAGCCTGCGCACGTGGTCGGGGCCGGCCGACAGCAACTCGGTGCCGTCCAGCCAGATCTCGCCGGAGATCTGCGCCTTGCGCTTGCCGTATTGGCCGGTGGTGTGCAGACCCATGATGCCGAGCGAGGTCACCGACTTGCCGGAGCCCGACTCGCCGACGATGCCGAGGGTCCTGCCCCTCTCCAACTGGAAGCTGAGCCCGTCGACGGACTTGACCAGGCCGTCGTCGGTCGGGAAGTGCACCCTCAGGTCGCGCACTTCCAGGAAGGCACTCGGAGCAGGCGAAGCGGCGGCGGGCCCGCCCACCGCGGCTGCGCTGTTGCCGGGTTCGGTCATGCGAGCCTCACTCGGGGGTCGATCACGGCGTACAGGACGTCCACCACGAGGTTGGCCAGCAGCACCGAGAGGGAGGTGATCAGGACGACGCCCAGGATGATGGGCAGGTCCTGGTTCCTGATGGCGTTCAGCACGGCCTGGCCGAGGCCGGGCAGGTTGAACGTCGACTCGGTGAGGATCGCGCCGCCGATGAGGGCGCCGAGGTCCATGCCCAGCATGGTGAGGATCGGCGTCATCGTGGAGCGCATGGCGTGCTTTCCGATGACGGTCCGCTCCCGCAGGCCCTTGGCGCGCGCGGTACGGATGTAGTCCTCGCCCAAAACCTCCATCATCGTGGCGCGGGTGATGCGCGCGTACATCGCCGCATAGAGGAAGGCGAGGGTGATCCACGGCAGGATCATGCCGCCGAACCAGCCGCCCGGGCTTTGGCCGAGCGGCACGTACTGCGCGTCGAACCATTTCAGCCCGAACGCGAAGGTCGCCAGGGAGAGCATGCCGGTGAAGTAGATGGGGAGGGACACACCCGCGAGGGAGACGACCATCGCGCCGCGGTCCCAGAGGCTGCCGCGCTTGAGCGCGGAGAGCACACCCGCCGCGACACCGAAGACCAGCCACAATACGGCGGCACCGAGCGCGAGCCCCAGGGTCACCGGGAAGCGGTCGGTCAGCACCGGCCATACGGCCTGTTCGCTCTTGAACGAGTAGCCGAAGCACGGCGCGGAGCAGTGGACGACGTCGCCGCCGGTCGCGTAGGTGCGGCCTGTGAAGATGCCCTTGAAGAACTCCCATGCCTGGAGGTGGACGGGGTCGCTCAGGCCGAGCTTCTCCCGCACGGCCTCGACAGCGGCGGGGTCGGCCTGCTTGCCCACGAAGCTCGCGGCGATGTCGACGCCCGCCCATTTGGGGACGAGGAAGAAGATGCCGAAGACCACCATGATGATGACCACCAACATCACTGCGGCGGCGAACAGCCGCCTGATAAGGTAAGCGAGCACAGCTTATGGCCTGCCGCGGATTGCGAGCCGCCGGGGCTTCCGGCGGCCCGCGATCACGCCGCGCCGGCCTTCACCTGCCTTTCGTGCCGTTCGGCGGGTGTTCCGGAGTTCACTTCGAGGACTTCAGACCGAGGCTGATGAAGTCGTAGCCGTTGTACGCGTCGGTCATGTAGACGTTTGTGAGTCGGCTGGAGCGCCAGTTCAGATACTTCTCGTAGGTGAAGGGCAGGTAGTAAGCGCCCTCCATGACCTTGTGGTTGATCTGCGTGGCGATCCGGCCCTTGTTGCCCTCGTCGGGCTCCTTGGCGTAGGCGTCGAAGAGTTCGTCGATCGCCTTGTCCTTGATCAGGGCGTAGTTGTTGTTGGCGCTCTCCAGGATGTACTTGCTGTCCCACAGCGGCCGACCGAAGCCCTGGACGGACGGGAAGTCCGCGGCCCAGCCGTCGATGATGATGCCGTAGCCCTTCTTCTCCACGTTGGCGGGGCTGCCGACGATGCCGGAGGTCTGCGCGCCGTCGTACTGGTCGATCTGCGCGTCGACGCCGATCTTCTTCAACGACGCCTGCAGGGACTGCGCGGTGGCCACCTCGACCGGCTTGTTGTTGCGGACGGCAATGGTGGTGCGGAACCCGTCCGGCTTGCCGCAGGCAGCCAGCTCCTCCTTGGCCTTGGTGATGTTTCCGCTCTTGTCGGCGCCGGCCATGGCGAACGGGTCGTACTTCTGGCCCTCGTTACCCGGGACCGACGGCGGCAGCATGTTGGTCCCGATATCACCGCCGGCAACGGGGCCACCGCGCGCGGTCTGCAGGGACAGGTGGTCGGCCCCGTAGATGACCGCCTTGCGGCAGTGCTCGTTGTCGAACGGCTTCACGCTCTGCGGGAAGGCGGCGTAACGGACGTAACCGGAGAGCGGATTGTCCAGGTTGCCCTTGTGCTGCTTCAGCGCGGTCTGGCGGCCCTGCGGCGACATGCCGGATTGGCTGAGGTCCAGGTCGTAGTCGCCGGCGATCAGTCGCTGGTCCATGTCATTGGCGTTGGAGAAGAAATTGACGCTGACGGTGTCCGGGTAGGCCTTGCGGACCGGGTCCGAGGCGTCCTTCCACTGCGTGTTGCGGACCAGTTCCAGGCTCTTGCCCGGCTCGTACGACTCGAACTTGTACGGACCGCTGGAAAACGGATGCAGGCCGTACTTGGACTTGGTGTCCTTGTCCTGGCGTACCGGGGAGGCCGACGGCATCGCGAGCATCTGTGGGAAGTCGCTGTTGGCCTGCGGCAGTTGGAAGACGATCGTCTTGTCGTCGGGTGTCTCGATCGCTTTCAGACCCAGCTTGTCCGCGGACGTGTCCTGGTAGGGGCCCGGGTACTCGCCGTCGGGGTCGAGGACGTCCTTGAGGTACACCGGACCACCCGACAGCACGTCCTGCGCCCACTGGCGCTCGATGCCGTACTTGACGTCCTTGGAGGTGATCGGCTTGCCGTCCTCCCAGGTGATCCCGTCGCGCAGAGTGAACGTGTAGGTCTTGCCGCCGTCCGAGACCTTGCCCATGTCGGTGGCGAGGTCGGGCTGCAGCGCGGCGCCCGACTTGCCCGGCTCGGTCTTGTAGGTGACCAACTGGCGGCTGTAGTACCGCATGAAGTTCCAGGCGAAGCCGTAGTAACTCCGCGTGGTGTCCCACGAGTCGCCATCCTGGGTGCCGGCGAACTTCAGGGTGCCGCCCTTGCTGGTGCCGGCGTCCAGGACCTTGTTGCCGGCGGCGTCGTAGCCGGCCTCGCCGGTTTTGTCGCCGCCGCCGCTGCCACACGCCGCCGTGGTCAGCAGCCCCGCGACCACGGCCGCGACGGCCAGTGCCTGCTTACGCCGCCCTGAGGTGCGTTGGGTAGTCATGATCTCGGATCCTCCGGATTTGATGAGAGACCCCATGCGAAGTGCCGCGGGTCGCCTCGGGGACGGCAGTTCAGCGGGAGCCCTTGGGGTCGAGCGCGTCGCGCACGCCGTCGCCGAAGAGGTTGAAGGCAAGGACGGTGATGAAGATGGCCACGCCCGGAACGATCATGTAGATCGGATCCGAGTCGTAGTAGTCGATCGCGTTCGAGAGCATCTGTCCCCACGAGGCCGTGGGCGGCTTGACGCCCACGCCCAGGAAGCTGAGCGCGGCCTCGGTCAGGATGTTCGTGGGAATCATCATCGTCGTGTAGACGACGATCGGGGCGACGAGGTTGGGCAGCAGTTCCTTGAACAGGATGTGCAAGCGCCCGGCGCCCAGCGAGCGGGCGGCCTCGACGTACTCGCGTTCGCGCAGCGAAAGCGTCTGGCCGCGTGCCACGCGCCCGATGTAGGGCCAGCCGAAGAAGCCGATGACCAGGATCATGACGAAGACGCGGACGCTGGACCCGGTCATCCCCAGCATGTCGCTCGGCATGACCGAGACCAGCGCGATGATGAACAGCAGCTGCGGAAAGGCGAGCAGACCATCCATGACGCGGCTGATGGCGGCGTCCACCCAGCCGCCGAAGAAGCCCGCCAGAATCCCGAGGATCGTACCCAGGACGACCGCCACCAAGGCCGACAGGAAACCGACGAGCAGCGAGATCCGGGCACCGTAGAGGATCCGGGCGAAGATGTCCCGGCCGTTGACCGGCTCGACGCCCAGCAGGTGGTCGCCGCTGATGCCGCCCAGCGACCCCTTGGGAGTGCCGAACAGCGCGTCGATCATGTCCTCGTGGTAGGCGTCCGGATCCTGTCCGAGGAGGTTCGAGATCACGGGCGCGAGCAGCGCGATCACGATGAGGGCGAGTATGACGGCGCCACCCGTCAGAGCCAACCTGTCGCGCTTGAGCCGTTCCCAGGCGATCCGCCCCGGCGAACGGCCTTGTACAGGCTTGGCGTTGCCCTCGACTGCGGCTGCTTCCTCGGCCGCGCTCGGGGCCGCTTCCGCGGTCGGCTCGCGCAATGGTGCCGTCATCTGACAGGGACTCCTCTCAACCGGCGCCGGCCGGACCGTACTTGCCGCTGTGGCGGCGTCATCACTTTGTCGGTCACAAGGGCGGACGCCCCTGCTGTGGAACTCTTCAACGCTTCGGCGCCCCGTTGCCGGGCTGAGGAGTTGGCGCCGCCACCTCCGTGCGGTGGCCCGGCACCGAAGGCGCGATCAGACGACGGCCGGTAAGGGCTTCGCCACGCCTCCCGACGGCGATGGAGGACGCCGGTCGGCAGAGGTCGTGGATGGGTTCGCCAACGATGGAGCCCACCTTGTCCGAGTCGCAGGTCTCGGGCCGGGAAGTGCGGGACGGACGCCGGCACGGGCGGCGGTGCGCGTGGCGGTTTCGGTCGCGGCCCGGGCCGTGGTGGGTGCGGTCGCCGGGGGTGCCCGCCGCACGCTTGCTGGATTGTGCATGCGGACAGCGTGGCTTTTGGATTGGCCGGGAACATGCGGTACCCGTCCAGAGATTCCGCGGATGCTTTGTACGACTGGCTATAGAGCCGAGGATGCGCGGTACGGGGTCCCGATCTCGAACAAGTCCTGGACGTGTTGGGCTCGTTGCCGCTGCGGCCGTCGGCCGTACCGCGGGAAGGACCGGTGAACGGTTTAACGCCGCCGGGAGGACCCGCCTACTTGTTCTGACGTACAAACCGGCGAGCACATCCTCGTACCGTGAAACAAAGCCGCAGGAACGCGGCGACACACACACTCGAAGGGGTCCGCCCGGGGACCTGTTCGCTCTGGCGAACGCGATCGCGCCGCTTCCGGACGCCCCCGCGGCCGGCGTCAGCGCATCGCCGTCACCCGCGCACCGAGCTCCTGACCATGCTGTTCACGTCGCACAACCTCGCGTCGTGCAGGAGGCGCGCGATGCCGCCGTCGTCATGCGCCACGGACGCCTCGTCGAGGAAGTGCACGCCGGCACGAGTACACCCGAATCTTTCCGCACGCGGTTCCACTTCCGGCCCACGTGCTCCCTGCCACGCGAAAGGATCCGTCGTGTCCTTGGACCTGCATCACCGCGCAGTCGTCGCCGATGCCCACAACGACCTCCTGATGGCCGTTGCCGCCCGCCCTCCCAAGCACTGGGGCGGTTTCTTCCGGGACCGGTGGCTGCCGCAGCTGCGCGAGGGCGGCATCGACATCCAGGTTCTGCCGGTGTTCATCGACGAGCAGTACCAACCGGAGGGGGCATTGCGGCAAACCCTGCGCATGATCGAGTGCGGTCATGTCCTCGCCGAGGCCAACGCCGAACACGTTGCCCTGTGCGTCAGCGGCGCGGACATCGACAGGGCTCTCGCCGACAACAGGATCGCCCTCGTTCTGGCTCTGGAGAGCGCACCGGGTATCGACGCCTCCGTCGAACTGTTCTCCACCTTCTTCCGGCTCGGTGTGCGTATCGCTTCGATCGCCCACTGGGGACGCACCCCGCTCGCCGACGGCAGCCGGGAGGACGCCACCGGCAGTCGACTGACCTCCCCCGGCGTCCGGGCGCTGCAGGAAATGGAACGTCTGGGCATGCTTTTCGACATTTCCCATCTGGGGTCGAGCGGCGTCGGCCATGTTCTGGAGCTGGCCACCCGCCCGGTGATCGCTACCCATTCCTGCGCCCGCGCGCTGCGGGATCACCACCGCAACCTCACCGACGATCAGATCCGTGGTGTGGCCGGCACCGGCGGAGTGGTGTGTGTGAACTTCGTTCCGGGCTTCCTCACCGACGACGAGGCGAAGGTGAGCGTCGACCGGGTCATCGACCACATCGACCACGTTGTCTCCGTGGCCGGGATCGACCACGTCGGCCTCGGATCGGACTTCCTCCGCGAGGTCATAGCGGACGTCACCCCGCCCTGCTGCGAGGACGCCGACGACGAGGACCCCCTCTTCGACTTCCCCGATCTGGAGGGCCCGGCCGGCATGCCCCTGGTCACCGCGGCGATGATCCGCCGGGGCATGCCCGAGGAGCACATCTTGAAGATCTTGGGCGGGAACACGCGGCGGCTCATGAGCGAGCACATGGGCTGATGCCCGATCAGCTTCGGCTGCACCCGGCGTGCCCTGTGACCCACCGGGGAGCAGCGTTGCCCGCGCTGGGTCCAGGACACGAATCGGCCGTACAGCTCGGCCTCGCTCCGCTACGGCGGACGGCTGTCTGCGCAGTCCCCGACGCCAACCACACCGCCGGGGTGAGGTGTCCCGCGCTCGACGGCCGGCGGGCCGGCGATCCCGCGCACACCGACCACGAACACGTCATCACCGCCACCATGCCGGCCCGCGCCCGGCCCCTGGCCCACCCAGTCGGAGCACTGCGATGAGCGGATCCACAATCCGAGAACTGCACATGATGGAGGACTTCGATGCCGTCAGCCACCTCTACGCCGACATCTGGGGGTCCCAACCCGGCAGCTCACCCATCTCCGCCGAGGTCATGCGGGCACTCTCGCACGCCGGTAACTACGTGGCCGGAGCATACGAGGACGGCCGCCTGGTGGGGGCGTCGGTCGCCTTCTTCGGCGAACCCATAGGCACCAGCCTGCACTCGCACATCACCGGCGCCGTAGTGGGGCGCGGTGTGGGCCTTGCCCTCAAGATGCATCAGCGGCAGTGGGCGCTCGCCCATCGACTGAGGCGCATCACCTGGACGTACGACCCGCTCATCCGCCGCAACGCCTACTTCAATCTGACCAAACTGGGCGCTCGGCCGGAACAGTACTTGCCGTCCTTCTACGGTGCGATGGACGACGCCATCAACGGCGGCGACGAGTCCGACCGGGTCCTGGTCGCCTGGGATCTCACCGCGCCCTCCCCGCCCGCGGTGATCGAAGTGCCCGGGGGCGCCGCTCACAGCCTCCGCAATCACGAAGGCCGCCCGGAGACCGCTGCGACCGACGCCGAGACCGTACTCATCGACCTCCCCGATGACATCGAGGCCCTGCGCCTTACGGATCCCGGCGCTGCCCGGGCTTGGCGGCTGACCGTACGAGAAACCCTGGGCGGCTTGCTCGCCGAAGGTGCCCGTGTCATCGGTTTCCACGAACGCCGCCGCTACGTGGTCCAACGCACCACAACCCATGTTTGACCGCCTGCAAAGGAGCCAGTCATGAAGACGAAGATTTCCGGCGTCGAGCTGCGTCGGATCGCGATGCCGCTCGTCGCCCCGTTCCGTACCTCCTTCGGCGTGGAGACCAGCCGAGATGTGCTGCTGGTCCGCGTCGTCACCGCCGATCACGAGGGTTGGGCCGAATGCGGGGCCATGTCCGAGCCGCGCTATTCCTCCGAGTACGTCGCCTGCGCCCAGCACGTCCTGCGCAAGTTCCTCATCCCCGCCTTGCCGAAGGACGGCTTGGACGTGCACGCGGTGGGACGTGTCCTGCAACCCTTCACCGGCCACCGGATGGCGAAGTCCGCGCTGGAGACAGCGGTGCTGGACGCGCAGCTCCGCAGTGCCGACGAGTCCTTCGGCTCCTACCTGGGTGCCGCTCGGGACCGGGTCCCCTGCGGGGTCTCGGTCGGGATCATGGACTCCGTGCCCGAACTCCTCGACGCGGTGGAGAGGTACATCGCCGAGGGCTACGTCCGGATCAAGCTGAAGATCGAGCCCGGCTGGGACTTCGGCCCGGTACGTGCCGTGCGCGAGCGCTTCGGGGACGATCTGCTCCTGCAGGTCGACGCCAACGCCGCCTACACGCTGTCGGATGCCCGACACCTCGCCGGACTGGACGACTTCGGACTCCAACTGATCGAACAGCCCTTGGCCAACGACGACATGGTCCAACACGCCGAACTGGCCAAGCTGCTGCGCACCCCGATCTGCCTGGACGAATCCATCAAGTCCGCTGCCGACGCCGCGGCGGCCATCTCCCTCGGCGCCTGCTCCGTCATCAACATCAAGCCGGGCCGCGTCGGCGGCTATCTCGAAGCCCGCCGCATCCACGACCTCGCTCGCGCCCACGGCGTCCCCGTCTGGTGCGGCGGGATGCTGGAGACCGGCATCGGCCGCGCCGCCAACGTGGCTCTGGCCGCCCTGCCCGGCTTCACCCTCCCAGGCGACACTTCCGGCTCCGGCCGGTACTTCGCCACCGACATCACGGAGCCGTTCGTCCTCTCCGACGGGCACCTCGAGGTCCCCACCGGCCCCGGCCTCGGCATCGAGCCCCTTCCCGACGTTCTCAACGAGGTAACCACGTCGAGCGAATGGGTAGCGATGTAAGTGCGTGCCTGCGAACCCCGAGGCCGCACGTCGGCCGACGACGGCGAAAAAGCGGCGTGGTCGGTCAGGGCCCGAAGTGCAGGTAGGGGGCCCAGAGCGTCGGGTTGAACGGGGCCGTGCGACGGAGCTCTCGAAGGGCGTGGTGTACCGCGTGAGCAGCCCGATTCGGGTGAAGGGTGCCGTCGTCGATCAAGGTGTCGTAGATCAGGCCGGCGACCGAGGTCTCCTGGGCGTAGTCGTGATCGATCGCCTGCCACAAGCCGGCGATGACATGGCGACGATGGCCGGGGCGGTCAGGCCCAGCGCGTCCGCCACGGCGGCGGCGGGAGCGTACACGTGCGACGCGGCGGCCTCGGCCACGGCGGAGATCGCCGATTCCCGATGGTGTTCGACGGCCGCGGAGAGCATCCATGCCGCGTATTCGGCGTCCTCGGCCACGGTTTCGGGCTGTTGCGAGGGCAACCGACTCACCACCCATTGCACCGCGTGGCGTACGGCGGAGTGCACCTCGTGGGACGACAGCGACGCGGGGTCCGGTGTACGGGCCACACGCAGCAGCTCCGCCTCGATATCCTCCCCTCGCGAGGCCGGTACCACCGGGCTTTTGCGGAACTTCCCCCTGCGTCGGAAGAACCGGATTGTCGTGGCGGACGGTGCCGCTTCGTGGCACCGTCCGCCATGGAGTAGGGCCGACAGGACATGATCGAACTCGGTGGCCGCAGGCGGGCGTTCGATCCGGTGCCGCCCGAATGAGGGGCCGCCGTGCTCAGGGGCCGGTGTGGCCCACGGCCTCCGCGTAGAGGGACCGATCGACGAGCTTGTCCTCCGGCAGCGCGGGGGCCTCGACCACCTTGCCCTCGATGTACATCTTCTGGACCCGGTCGGTCGTGCCGCCGCGGATCTCCCAGTCGACCACCTGCGCGGGCACCGACCTCAGCAGTTCGGGCTTGCTGCCCAGCGTCGTCGCCAACTCCTGGACGAAGGCCGGGTCCTGCTTGTAGTCGCCCGCGAAGTACGTGTTCACGGTGCGGATCAGCGCGCGCAGGAACGCGACGCCGGCGTCCCGGTTCTTTGCCAGGAGGTTTTGCCCGTAGAGCATTCCGCCGAGCGGCTCGCCGACCGGCTGACCGCCCAGGAAGGTGTACTCGGGCTTGCCCTCGAAGTCCTTCCAGATCGGGTCGAGCAGCCAGGCAGCGTCGATGCCACCGTTTTTGAACGCCTCGGGCACGCCCGCGCCGTCCAATTGTTGGAAGGAGACCTCGGTGGGCTTGGTCTTGTGCTGGACGAGCACGCTCTCGATCGGATACATGATCACCGACGTCTTGCCCACCAGGGTGCCGAAACGCGCGTTCTTGAGGTCGACCGCGTCCCCGGTCTTGCCGTTTTTGACCCGGGCCCAGACCCCGGTCTTGGACTCGGGGGCAACCGAGTAGTTGCCTGCGACCCACTTGATGTCGAAGCCCTGCTTGACCGCGTTGACCATGCCCGCCTCGGGTGCCGAATACAGCACGTCCACTTGGCCCTTGGCGAGCAGCGTGATCGCATCGGTGGCCGGCATCTGCTTGAGTTCGACGTCCAGGCCCTCCTTCGCGAACTCGCCCTTGGCGATCGCGGTGCGCAGCGGTCCGAGATATTCGGCGGACAAGGATCCCGCCGTCACGGTGATCTTCACCCTCTGCGCGAGCGGCTTGGCGGCGGGCGAACCCGCCTTGCAGCGCGCGGGCTTGCGGGTCGGGGCCAGGTCGGCCGGATCGGTCCACGCGTTTTCGCAACCCGCTACCGCCTCGATCGCACGCTTGGGCTGCGAGGGCTTGTCCCGGTCCGAACCGGAGTCGGCGGAGCCGCCGCACGCGGCGAGCAGCGTGGTGCATGCCAACAAGGCGGTGATTGTCAGGAATCCGCGTCTCGCCATGATGTGCCTTTCGGAGTCGGTGCGCCGAAGTGTGGTCCGGCCCGGCCGCGCACGAAGCGGCCCGGCCAAGGTGGTGACGTCGCGTCAGGACTGGCCGGGACCGCGGTCGCGCGGTGCCCACGGGGTGCAGAGTCGACCCACGGAGCGGATCAGCTCGGAGAAGAGCACGCCGACGATCGCGACCACGATGATCCCGACGAACATCGCGCGGTTGTCGAAGAGCTGGCGCGAGTTGAAGATCACGTAGCCCAGGCCCTTGTTGTCGGGCGAGGCGATCCCCTCGGAGGCGATGATGACCAGGACCGCGACGCCCGCCGAGATCCGCAGACCCACCATGACCTGCGGCAGCGACGCGGGCAGCAAAACGTGCCGGAACATCTGCCAGGGACCGGCGCCGAAGACCGCCCCCGCCTCGCGGTAGCCGTCGGGCACGGCGATGACGGCGGCCATCGTGGCGATCCAGACGAAGAAGAACACCGTCACCGCGACGAGCGCGATGTGCGGCGCCTCGCCGAGGCCGAACATGGTCATGAAGATCGGCAGGAGCGCGAGCTTGGGTACCACGTACAGGGCGTCCAGGGTGGGTTCGAGCGCGGCCCGGATCAGCGCGTTGGTACCCATCAGGAGGCCGACGGCGAATCCGCCGAAGGCGCCGATCGCGTAGCCGGGCAGGACCCTGGCCAGTGTGGCCCACACGTCCGGCCACAGCTTGCCGTCGGCGGCGTCGGTCCAGCCGTCCGCGACGATGGTCGAGGGCGCGGGATAGAGTCGGTCGTCGATCCACCCCTGGTTCGCCGCGAGTTGCCACCACAGCAGGAGCACCACGGGAACGGCGACGGCCAGGCCGATCTCCAGGAGTCGCCGTCGCGTCCGCGCTCGGCCGGGGTCGCGCTCGGCGGCGCCCGGCTCGCGGACCAGCACCCGGATCGGCGCGTTGTCCTTCACGGTGACCGTCACGACGCGACCTCCTCCTTGTCCTTCATCTGCCTGCCGCCCTGCTTCGGGTCCCGGTCCTGCTCCCGGTCCGTCTCCTGCTCGCGGGTGGACGCTTGCTCGACCTCCCCGCGCAACAAATCCCACAGTTCGGCCTGCATCGCGGCGAACTCCGGTGACCTGCGCACCTCTCCGGTGCGCGGGCGGGCGAACGGCGGTACCCGCTCGGCGATCAGTCGACCCGGGCGCGCGGACATCACCAGGACGCGGTCGCCCAGGACCAGCGCCTCCTCCAGGCTGTGCGTCACGAACAGGACGGTGCGCCGGTCCGCCTGGCAGATTTCCAGGAGTTCGTCCTGGAGGATCGTCCGCAACTGCGCGTCCAGGGCCGCGAACGGTTCGTCCATGAGCAGGATTTCCGGCTCCACCGCGAGCGCGCGGGCGATCGATACGCGCTGCTGCATCCCGCCGGACAGGGCCGCGGGGTAGCGGTCGGCGAAGTCGGCGAGGCCGAGTCGACCCAGCCAGTCGCGTGCTCGCGCGTTCGCCTCCTTGCGTGGTACCCGGCGCAGGTCCAGGCCGAACCGGACGTTGGCCAGTACCGTCTTCCACGGGCTGATGCCGTAGTTCTGGAACACCATCGCGGCGGGGTGCGCACTCGCCGCCGTCACCTCGACCCGGCCGGCAGTCGGCTTGACCAGGCCGGCCACGATCCGCAGGAACGTGGACTTGCCACACCCGGACGGGCCGACGATGCAGCAGAACTCTCCGGCGCCGACGTCCAGGTCGAGTGGACCGAGCGCGTGCACCCGGCTCGCGCCGCGACCGAACCGGCGCTCGATTTCAACGGCTCGGATTCTGCCGGCCTGCGCGGCCGGTTCGGGCAGCTCCTGACCCACGTGTCTCACCCCTGAACTCCGTGCGATCCGTCGATCCGTGCGTCCAGTGCCCGTGCGTGCGTGTTCGAGCACACCCGGTGTCCCCACCGGAGTCGATCATTCCGTTCGATTGGCGTGACGATATGACGATGCGTCAGATTTCACAATCGATCGCATCGACAAGACGACATCGATCATGAGACATCCCCCACGCGCGGGCGCTCGTTCCGGCGAGGTCCGCTCGATCGTGCGCGTCACCGGGGGCGCGCGGCCCGGCGACTTCCGGGAACGGTGCCGCGGCGGTGCCGGCCTCGGGGCGGGGCCGCCGGCCGGGTCGACGAGGGCCTGCGCGACCGCGGAGCGCGGCCTCGGCTCACCAGGAGCTCGACGAACTCGTGGAACTGCGCGGCGCGCGGGATCCGGACCGGCAGCGGCCCGGCCGTCAGGGCTTTCTCGTGGGCGACCTCGGCCAGGTTGCAGCCGCCGGTCGACGCGTCGATCCCGATGACGGACACCGAGACGAGCCGCTCCATGCCGGCCTTGGAGAAGACCTCGTGGCGGCCGAAGCCGGTGTTCATGGTCTGGGGCGGCGCTCGCGGCAACTCGCCTTCGACGGCTTGGTCGACGGCCTGGTCATCGGACTGCTCGCGATGGGCATCGTGCTCGTCCACCGCTCCACCCGCATCGTCAACCTCGCGGTCGCGAACATGGGACTGGTCGGCTCCGCGCTTTTCGCACTCGTTGTGATGAGACAGCCCCGAACCATGCAGCGAATGCCCGCACACTGGCCTGCGACGGCTGGTTCATCCACCTACCAAGGACGGTCATGCAACTCGACTTCGTGATCCTCGGCCTGCTGGCGATGCGCCGGTTCTCGGGATACGACCTGCGGAAGTGGATGGACGGGCCGCTGAAGTACATCGGCTACGGCGTCCAGCTCCCGCAGATCTACCGCCGCCTGGCCCAGCTCGTCGAGCGCGGCTGGGTCGAGTTCGACATCGATCCGCGCGAGGGCGGCCCCGACGCGAAGGTCTACCGCATGACCGAGGCCGGACGCGCGGCGCTGTGGGAGTGGGCGCGGTCGCCCTACGAGCCGTCGCCGCGCCCCGAGGACGCGGACTTCCTGATTCGGTTCGTCTTCGGTGGGCAATTGGATCGGGAGATCGCGATCTCGCTGGTGCGCACCGAGTTGGAGTACCGCATGGCACACGTCAGCCCCGACGGGTCGGTCGGTCTGGCGACACCCTACGACCCGGAGCTGCCGGGCCTGATACCGCTTCGCCTGTTCGGCAACCGCAGCCTGGCCGTCGCCATGGCCGCAATCCTGGTCTTCCAGAGCGGCCTCGGCGGCGCCTATTACGTCTTC
>NZ_JBEXCV010000103.1:0-33388 GCF_040605455.1 Embleya sp. NPDC005575
AAAACCAAATAATTATTGTGGTGACTGGATTACTGAGTTGTGATCTGCCGATCCCCCGCCCCCGCGGCCCCTCGACCCCCTGAGCAGCGCACGCCGGCCGGCCCGGGTCCCGATCGGGACCCGGGCCGGCCTTGACATGCTGGGCGCCATGGACGAGCACCACGACCCGGCCCCGGGACCACAGCCGGGCGACCGCGACGACTTCGGCCGGGTGTACCGCCCACACACCGTGCGCGCCGGCTGCGCGCTGCTCGGCTGCCTGCTGGTGATCCTGGCCTCGGCCGTGCTGATCACCGCAATAATTTGGCGGACCCTGTGACGAGTGCGACGGTGCGCCCTCGGGCCGGCGCGATCGTACGTCCGCGCGGGTGTGCCGGCGGCTCATGCCCGGTCAGTAGCCCAGGGCAGCCTTGCGCTCGGCCGCGGTGACCCTGGCCCGCTCGATCTCGTTGATGTGCGTCTCGGTCCATTCGCGCAGCGCGCGGATCGGCCCACCCAGGCTGCGCCCGAGGTCGGTAAGTTCGTAGTCCACCCGGGGCGGGATGGTCGGGGTCACCGTGCGCAGCACGAAGCCGTCCGCCTCCAGGCCGCGCAGGGTCTGGGTGAGCATCTTCTGCGACACGCCCTCGATCCGGCGGCTCAGGTCCGTGTACCGCATCGTGCCGTCCCGCAGCGCGTCCACGATCAGCACCGTCCACTTTCCGGCGATGTGGTCCAGGACCTGACGCGTCGCGCACTTGGCGCTGTAGACATCGGCGGGAAGGCCGATCGATTCGACGATGGTCACCATTCGAGGAGAGTAGCGCACTAATTAGTGCCTACTTCCCGTCGGAGAGTGCCTCTCCCAAAATTGTGGCCATGAGCAACGACACGTCGATCCGCACCGCCTCGGTCGCCGAGGCCATCCGCACCCGCCGCACCGTCCGCCACTACCACCCCGAGCCGATCCCGGCCGACGCCCTCCGGACTCTGCTCGAACTCGCCGTCGAGGCCCCCACGAGCTGGAATCTTCAGGACCGTTCGATCGTGGTGGTCACCGACGACGTGGGCCGTGCCGGCCTGATCGAGGCCACCGGTGGTCAGCCGCAGACCCGGGAGGCGCCCGTATTGCTGGTCTTCGTCGCCGAGCCGCAGGCGTGGCGCGAGGAGCATGCCGACGTGTACGAGCAGGCTCGCCGCAACGGGGCCTGGAACGACGCGTTCGTCACCATGTTCGCGGCGGCGTCGCGGGAGTTCCAGCAGGACCTGGCCGCGCGTGGGATGTTGCGCGAGTACGCGGTCAAGGACGCGATGATCGCCGCCACGTATGTCATGCTCGCGGCCGGCGAACTGGGCCTGGCCACATCGCCGATGAACGGCTGGGACGAGGCCCTGGTCAAGCGGGCGATCGGCATCGGGGATCGCGACGACCTGGCGATAGCGCTGATCGTCGCGGTCGGCCGACCGGCCGAGGAGCGACGGCATCCAGGGCGCCGGGCCCTGGAGCGCAACGTCTTCCACGGCCGATACGGCGCCGCGGGGTCGTGACCGGGGACCCGTCCCGGGATCTCGGCGGGCCCCTTGTCGCGGGAGGACCGGTGCGTCGTGCCCGGGCACCGCGAGAATGGCCGGCGAACGCGTGCCGGCCCGTACGCGAACCGGCCGACATCGCGCGCCGACCGGCCCGGGTCCCGAACGGGGCCCGGGTCCGCCGGTCTTGGCGTGCTGAGCCCATGGACCAGCACCACGACCCGACCCCGGGCCGCACCCGGGCGGCCGCGACGACTTCGGCCGGGTCTACCGCCCGCACACCGTGCGCGCCGGCTGCGCGCTGCTCGGCTGCCTGCTCGCGATCCTGGCCTCGGCCGTGCTGATCAGCATGCTGATCTGGCGGGCTCTGTACTGATCCGGCGGCCTCGGTAAGTCGATCCGGCGGACTCTGTGACGAGCACGCCGTCGCCGACTCGCGCGGGCACGCGTTGGGTCCTCGGCTGGGGCGGTCGGGCGTGCCCGGGTTGCGCGAGTACCCGGACGGGAGTCGAGGGCCTCTTGGAGAGCGGGTCCAGTCGGTCCGGATCGGGATCGACTGCTCAGTACGGGAGGTCGTGTGCGTTGATCTCGGTCAAGCCAAAAGTCTCCAGCAGCGGCACCAAACGGTCGACATACCAGCCGAAGTCACAAAATTTCGACCCCGCCGGCAGATTCTTTCGATTGATCTCGATCAGGAACGAGATGGCCTGACGCCCCGGCAGAAAGAGCAGATCTCCACCCCTCGGGAATTCGTCCAACAGCGCCGAGATTCCGATCGTGGTCGTCCCCGGGTCCGCCCCCGCAAAGAGACGCAGCACCTCGGGCATCCGCTCCTCGTCGACCCTGGCCCAGTCGAACAGGCCGTCCTCGTCCACCACATACGAGACACCCCCGTCCATGACGAAGGAAATTCCGCCCTCCCGAAGACCGGCAAGAACGCCGCCGACATCGACAACGGCCTCGAACTTGAAATCGATGTCCGCAGTCCTGCTCATACGAATCTCCCCATGAATATCACCTCTACTCCCACGGAATCACGGTATAGGGTATTCCCTTCCTGGTGAACCAGTCCGTGAATTCGGCGGGGATCGGATTTTCCGAGATGATCAGAAAATCCGCATCGTTGTCGGTCGCAATCCGAAGCTTCTGCCCCTCGGTCGAGAAGAACTTCGCCTTGCGCGGAGCATTCTCCTGGAGCAGCTGCCAGAAGCCGCCGGATTTTGCCTCGTACCACGTCTTGCGCGGAGACCCCTCCACGACGAAGGCGCCATCATACTGGCGACCGCCCGACGAAAACGCCTTCTCGCCGTTCAGGGTGTCCATGAGGTATTTCTCGTAGGCGTCGCCCCGCTCCTGCCCGAGGCGTGCCCCCGACGGCTTCGGCCCTTCCGGCTCGTAGGGGGACAGCCCGTATGGATCGGCCAGGCTGAGCGGGTTTTTGACATACCCGTGAGGGTTCGGCGAAGGGGCGAGCCCGAGGGGATCGGGGCTGATATAGCCGCCGACTTCCGGATCGTAATACCGGTGGAAGTTCTGATGCAGTCCGGTTTCAGCATCATAAAACTGGCCGGGGAATCTGAGCTGCACGTGCGGACCGCCCGCATGATCCACCACTTGGCCCCAGAGGGCACCCCGCGCGGCCAGGGAACGTGTACCGTCCGGGCCGATCAATGCGTCGGGCGCCCCGGAGATATCCGCGACAATCGCATGAAACGAGGATTCGGCACGCGCCGAACTCGCTGCGGAAGGTGTGGTTCGCAGCACTGCGGCAACCGGTCGATGCGTCCCCGGCACGTACTCCCAGGTTTCCGAGTCACCGGACTTGGAGGTGTATGCCGACAACAACGCGCCATCCCAGTCGAACTCATACGACTCGCCGGACGATTCGCCCGGTGCGATGCGCTTCTTTGCGGTTCGTCGAGCCAATGCATCGTAGGTGTACTGCCAACACCCGCCGTCCGGCACGACGACAGCGACGAGGCGATCGTCGGCATCCCAGCTGAACACCCAGGTCTTCGTTCTGCCGGACAACGTCTTGCGGGACTTGCGGACCAGACGGTCCTGCGCGTCGTACTCATACCGGGTACGACCCACTCGGCGAACCAGAGTCCCGGCGCATCGACGTTCTCCTTGAATGGCTTCACCGTCCTCGTGGCCACCGTCGGGCCACCCGGCGTCGGTGATGTTTCCCATCGCGTCGTAGGCGTAGCGTTCGGTCCAGTTCCTCGCATGTATCGCCGTGACCCGACCCGACGGATCGAGGTCGAAAGTTCGCACGCCGTCACGACTGTCGTCGATCTCGGTCGGGAACCCGTCGGCACGATACGAATACGTCCTGCGGTGCAGTTCGTCGGGACCGAGAAGAGGATTCAACGCCTCGGTGATGCGATCCACCGGTTCGCCTCGGCTGAGGATCTGCGCGGACAGCCGGCCGACGGCATCCCATTCCTGGGTGAGCGTAACGGCGTCTCCGAAACGACGTTCGGTTTCGCGTCCGACCGGATCGTGACCGAAGACCACGGTGTGCCCGGCGCTGTCCAGGACGGTGGGACGGCCGGCGGCGTCATAGGACCAGGTGCTGACATGCCCGGCAGGCGTCTCGCGCCGGATGCGGCGACCCAGCGCGTCATAATCGTTGCTCAGCCGGCGGCCGTTGGAGATCTCGGCCGTGACACGACCCGGTAAGTCGCGTTCGAAGGCCAGATCGACGTCCGGGTTCGTCGCTCGAGCAAGGCGTCCGCACCGGTCGTACTCGTACGACGTCACTCGTCCGGTAGAGGTGTGCACGTGTCGGGCGACCCGACCGGCCGCGTCCCGCTCGATCTCGATGACCTCGCCGGCCCCGTTCGCCCGGTGTACCAGGTTTCCCGCCGCGTCGAACCCATAGGTCAGCGTGCGGCCGTTGAAGTCCCGCTCACCGATCAACCTGCCCGCCGCGTCGTACGAGTAGACCCATTCCTGTCCATGGGGATTCGTCACGGAAGTCATCCGCAGCTCCGAGTCGTACCCGAACAGGTAACGCGCGCCGGAGGCGTCCGTCCGGGCCGAGACCCGGTCGAAGTAGGTGACCTCGTGCAACGTCGTGTTGCCCGCGGGATCCCGGTGGCACAACAGGTTGCCCTCGGTGTCGTACGCCCATTCCTCGCGCGCTCCCGCCTGCTCACGCCATGTGGGCTTCCCCTCGACGGTCCAGCCCGATCGCGTCGTTCGTCCCGAGGGGTCGACGACCGAGGACGGACGACCGAACGCGTCCCGCTCGATCCGGGTGCCCGCACCGATCGGATCGATCACCTCGATCGGCAGCCCCGCCGCGTCGTAGGCGTACCGCCGAGTCCCACCCAGCGCATCCGTCGACACCGCGACGCGCCCGAACGCGTCGCGGATGTACTCCGTGCGTTCGCCGGCCGGGTCGACGGTGGCGACGCGATCGTCGCGATCGTCGTACTCGTACCGCCATACCGCTCCGTCCGGGTCGACGATCTCCACCGGATTGTCCCGGTCGTCGAACCGCACCCGGGTGCACGCCCCGTCCGCCCGAACGATCTCGGTGAGATTGCCCCGGTCGTCGTGGGTGAACCGGGTGACCCGGCCCAGTGGGTCGGTCGAAGTACGCAGCCGGTTGCGGTCGTCCCATTCCGTGTGCGTGGTGTTTCCGAGCGCGTTCGTCTCCGAGGTGATCTGGTACGCGGCGTTGTAGCGGTAGATCGTCGACTGCCCCAGTGAGTTCGTCGCCGTGGTCGTTCGGGTTTCGTCGTCGTAGGTGAAGCGCGTGTCCAAGACGCCGTCGGTACCCGTCGTGCGCACACAGCGTCCGGAACTGTCGTAGACATACGACGAGGACATGCCGATGCGGTCGGTCCACGAGGTGACGCGGCCGTCGGCGTCGTAGGTGAACCTCATCGGCACACCCGAGGAGTCGACGACCTCGGTCAGGTCGCCGTGTACGTCGTAGGCGTAGCGCATCAGCACCACCCCGGCGGGATGGTCCGAATCCCGCAGGTGGGTGTCCGGATGGGTGTCGTGCAGTCGCAGGCAGATCACGCGATGGTGCTGGGTTTCGACGCCGATTCGGTAGCCACCGCTGTGCCGTATCTCCGCGGGGTTGCCCGCCGGATCGTAGGCGACGTCGATCCGATTGCCGTTGCGATCCGCGACCGCGATCAGATGCAACACCAATCCGTCGCGTCCGGCTTCAGCCGACCCGTTCGCCGGCGCCGCAAAGTACCTTATGACTCCCGTGGGTTGCTCCGCGATGGCGAATACCCCACCCGGCAGACCGTCCCACGCCAAAGCGAGCGGCGGCCCCGCCGCCGGGAAGACCCTGGTGCCCGCCTCGGGCACCGGATAGTGCAACACCAGACCGTTCGAGTCGGTGAACACGACCTGCCCACCGGACAGTTCCAGATGCTGATCGAGCCAAGACGCCCAGGAGCGGCCGAACCAGCGTCCGTGCCGGTAGGAGGACTGGTGACAGCGAGTCATCTCCCATGGAAGAGCGCCGGGCAGCGCGACGTCCGTCTGCGGCAGCACCATCTTGCCCGCGGCAACCTCGACCGGGTCACCGGCCTCGGTGGTCGCCGACCTCGGTCGGCCGGTCTCGTTGAGTGCCACCGGGTCGACCGGCCCGCGCGATCCCTTGGGGACCGCGCCGGAAGCAGGCGTGTTCGCCCGATAGCCGGCGGCACCGGCGGTCGCGCCGAAGGCAAGGTCCGCGAGGGTGATCGGGGTGCCGGTGATCGTGTCGATGATCGCCACGGTTCCGCCGCCGGCGACCATCTGACCCGGAATGCTCTGCAAGGCCGCGGGTGCCTTGCCGGCCACCGAAGACAGCCTGGTGGGGAGGGCGAGCTTGGGCAATGCGTTGGCGCCCGCCGAGAAGGTGCCGCCGACAGCTCCTCCGGCGGCACCGTACGCGGCGGTGGTGCCCACGTGGTCGAGGGTGATGCCGTTCTGCGCGCCGAGGGCGATCTTGACCGGCTGGGCGACGGCCAGGTCCAGCGTCACGGACATGACCGCGCCGACGACGGCCGAGCCGACGATCGAGCCGATGATCGCCAACACGCTTTCGCTGATCGCCAAGCCGGCCGCCATCGCGGCGGCGCGGGCGATATTGGTCGCCGCGGTGATCGCCGCCCCCGAGAGCACGCCGATCCCGGGCACGAAAAGAAGGCCCGCCCCGACCAGGATGGTGGCGGCAACGGCCAGGATCTCGGCTTTGAGGACCGTCTTCTGCTTCTCGACGGCATCGGCCAACTTCCTCAATGAGTCGGCTTGTTGCCGGCACGAGCCGGCCATTCCGGGCAGCCAGGGCGCAGCGCCGCCGTCGTACCGGCCCCAAAAGGCGGCGAAGTTGTCTATCGGTGCGCCCTTGTTGCCGGCCACAATGGCGCGTGCGGCAGGTGAGGCACCGGCCGTGACCTGGTCCAACGCGACGGCCATGCGGTCGTAGACACCCGCCATCTGCCGGAGCTTGCTCTCGTCCGCCTCCGGCCATGGCAGGCCGAGAAAGCGCACGACCTGCTCGACGGCCTCGTCGCCAAGGCTC
Source organism: Embleya sp. NPDC005575 (assembly GCF_040605455.1). Classification (NCBI taxonomy): domain Bacteria; kingdom Bacillati; phylum Actinomycetota; class Actinomycetes; order Kitasatosporales; family Streptomycetaceae; genus Embleya; species Embleya sp. NPDC005575. The sequence goes on from NZ_JBEXCV010000103.1 coordinate 7,055, forward strand.
ACCAGGCCCTTGAGTACGGCCATGCACTCGTCGAGTGTGGCTTCCGCCAGGTCGACCACGAAGTCGACCGCGTCACCGACCTTGTGCGCACCCGCTTCGACGACGTCCTCGGCCTTGTCCAAACCGTCGCCGACCGCGTCGACGGCGTCTCCCAGAATCCCCCAGCCCATCGGCCCGCCCCGCTCAGCTCAGCTTCTCGGCGTTGGCCTGGTCGGTACGCACCACGTTGTCCACCAACGCCTCGAGGGTCGGACCGATACTCGCCATGCCCAGTGCCAGATTGTCCCCACCGCGCACGATGGCGTCCTGGTTCTCGACGAACGTCGTGCCGAACTTTCGGCCGTTCTCGTCATTCCCCCACGGAGCGCCCAACCCCGATAACTCGGCCTTGAAAGCCTCGGCCGCGGCTCGAAGATGCTCGGCCTGGGCGGAGAACTGCGGGATGAGTCCCCGGATCTGTGCCGGATCCACCTCGAAATCAGCTGTCGCCATCGCCGCCCCCGCTACCGATGATGATCACGCTCCGCGAAGCGCCTCACACAATGTGTCGGCAACATAGCATCGCTCGGTTTCCCGTACATGGGTTCGAGGAATAAGTGAGATGACTCGCACCAGTCGGTCGGTTGGGTCCTCCCGACGCTACTTCGATTCGGTCATGCGAAAGCGGCCTTCGGTTCTCCGTCGGGAGAGCCGAAGGCCGCGGGAAAGACGGGGATCAGGCCGTCGGGCCGATCCGGTCGATCAGGATCGGGGTGGGCTCGAAGGCGGTGCCGGCCGGGGCGATGGTGACCGCGTCGGCCAGGATCTCGCTCGCGTAGGCGAATCGCTCCGGGGTGTCGGTGTGCAGGGTCATCAGCGGCTGCCCGGCGGTGACCGGGTCGCCCGGCTTGGCGTGCAGTTCGATGCCCGCGCCTTCCTGGACCCGCTCCTCCTTGCGGGCCCGGCCCGCGCCCAGGCGCCAGGCCGAGACGCCGACCGCGTACGCGTCCACGCGGGTCAGCACGCCGGACAACGACGCCGTGACCACCTGGGTCTCGCGCGCCACCGGCAACTTCGCGTCCGGGTCGCCGCCCTGGGCCTGGATCATCCGGCGCCACACGTCCATCGCGGAGCCGTCGCGCAGCGCGTCCGCCGGGTCGATCCGGGTCTGCCCGGCCGCCGCGAGCATCTCGCGGGCGAGCGCGAGGGTCAGCTCGACCACGTCCGCGGGGCCGCCGCCCGCGAGCACCTCGACCGACTCGCGGACCTCCAGCGCGTTGCCCGCCGTCAACCCCAGCGGCGTGGACATGTCGGTCAGCAGCGCGACCGTCTTGACCCCGTGGTCCACACCCAACCGGACCATGGTGCGGGCCAGTTCGCGCGCGTTGGTCAGGTCCTTCATGAACGCGCCGGAGCCGACCTTGACATCGAGCACGAGCGCGCCGGTGCCCTCGGCGATCTTCTTGCTCATGATCGAGCTGGCGATCAGCGGGATCGCCTCGACCGTGCCGGTCACATCGCGCAGTGCGTACAACTTCTTGTCCGCCGGCGCGAGGCCGTCACCCGCCGCGCATATCACCGCGCCGACGTCCTCGAGCACGCGCATCATCGCGTCGTTGGACAGCGCCGCCTGCCACCCGGGGATGGCCTCCAGCTTGTCCAGCGTGCCGCCGGTGTGCCCCAGACCGCGGCCGGACAACTGCGGGACGGCCACGCCGCACGCGGCGACCAGCGGCGCGAGCGGCAGCGTGATCTTGTCGCCGACGCCACCGGTCGAGTGCTTGTCCGCGGTCGGCCGGGACAACCCCGAGAAGTCCATCCGCTCGCCCGACGCGATCATCGCGTCGGTCCAGCGGTTGATCTCGGCCGCGGTCATGCCGTTGAGCAGGATGGCCATCGCGAGCGCGGACATCTGCTCGTCCGCGACCTCGCCGCGCGTGTACGCATCGACCACCCAGTCGATCTGAGCCGCCGTCAGTTCACCGCGGTCCCGCTTCGTACGGATGACCGAAATCGCGTCCATGCTGTCCGTTCTCTCTTGGCCGCCGAGGCGACCCGTTCGGGTCACGAGCAATTACCGACGAAGGTCCCCGGGCCCGAAGGCATCCGGCAGGATCTCCCGCAACGGCCGTATCCCGTGCTTGGTTTCCAGCAACATCTCGGCGCCGCCGTGCTCCCACAGCAGTTGTCGGCAGCGCCCACACGGCATCAGTACCGCACCCTCGCCGTCCACGCAGCAAAACGCCACGAGCCGGCCGCCCCCACTGGCGTGCAGTGCGGACACCAGGCCGCACTCCGCGCACAACGTGAGGCCGTACGACGCGTTCTCCACGTTGCACCCGGACACGATCCGGCCGTCGTCCACCAGCGCCGAGGCGCCGACCGGATACTTCGAGTACGGCGCGTACGCACCCCGCATCGCCGCCGTCGCCGCGTCCCGCAGCGCCGGCCAATCGATCTCCGACACCCCGTCAGCCCTTCGTGTAGGGCTTGTTGGCCGCCGCCGGCGCGCGCACCTTGCCGACCAGACCGGCCACCGCGAAGATCGTCACGACGTACGGCATCATCTGCAGGAACTGGCTCGGGATCGAGGTGTTCAGCGGCTGCAGCGACGTCGCCAGCGCACTGGTGAAGCCGAACAGCAGCGCCGCGGCCACCGCGCCCAGCGGACGCCAGCGCCCGAAGATGACCGCCGCGAGCGCGATGTAGCCCGCGCCCGAGGTCATGTCCTTCGAGAAGGTGCCCACCGTGCCGATGGTCAGGAACGCACCGCCGATGCCGGCGATCGCGCCCGCCATGATCACGTTGCGGTACCGGGTCGCGTTGACCTTGATGCCGACGGTGTCCGCCGCCGTCGGGTGCTCGCCCACCGCGCGGGCGCGCAGGCCCCAGCGGGTGTAAAACAGGCCGAGGTGCACGATCACGATCAGCGCGTACGTCAGGTACACGATGATGTTCACGTCGAACAGCACCGGGCCGATCACCGGGATGTCCGCGAAACCCGGGATCCGGATGTTCTCGAACACGCCCGGGTTGTTGTAGCCCTCGGGGTCCTTCTGCAACAGCTGCGTGTACAGGAAGCCGGTGATGCCGGCGACCAGCAGGTTGATCACCACACCCAGGACGACCTGCTCGACCAGGTAGCGCACCGCGAAGACCGCGAGCAGGCCGCCGATCAGCGCACCCGCGACCGCGCCCGCGGCCAGCCCCGCCCACAACGACCCGGTGACCGAGCCGGTGAGCGCGGCGGCGAACGCGCCGAACAGAAACTGACCGTCGATGGCGATGTTGACCACGCCGGAGCGCTCACCGATCACGCCCGCGAGCGCGCCGAGCACGAGCGGCACGGCGGCCAGCACGGTGTTCTGCAGGGCACCCGCGAAGGACATCTGCTTGCCCGCGACCGCCCACACCAGGAACGCGATCACGAACGCGATCAGAAACAGCGCGATGCTCAGCCGGATCGCCACTCGGGACCGGTCCAGCACGATCCGCAGGACACCCGCGATCATGCACACCACGGACATCGCGATCGCGACGGCCCGCGCGGGCAGCGACAGGTTGCCGACCTCGGTGGTGTCCCGGTTGGGCACGTTCATCCCGAAGACCGCATCGAGGCCGCTCTCGGTGCCGAGGCCGAACGCCCACAGCGCGTACAGCCCGACCACGATGAAGCCGATGCCCGTGATCAGGGCCTTCTTGCGGGCCGCGGCCCGCACCACGGCGGCGGCCTCGCCGGTGGGGTTCACCGGGGCCTCCACGTGCGGGGCGATCACGGTGTCCGCCACCTGCGTGCCTCCTTCAGGGTTCCGCTCGCTCATGCCTGGACCCCCACGGTCTCCTTGGCGGCCAACGGCCCGCCCTCGGCACCCGTGCGGGCACCGCGCAGCCGGAAGATCGAGCGCACCAGCGGCGGCGCCGCGACGAACAGCACGATCACGGCCTGGATGACGATGACGATGTCGACGGACACGTTCGCGGACGCCTGCATCACCGAACCGCCCGCGCGCAGCGCACCGAACAGCAGCGCGGCCAGCACGGTGCCCAGCGGCTTGGTACGCCCGAGCAGGGCCACGGTGATCGCGTCGAAGCCGATGCCGGCGTCGATGCTCGGGGTCAGCGTGTGCGCCGGGTTGGTCGAGCTCATCACCTGCGAGACACCGGCGAGGCCGGCCATCGCACCGGCGATCACCATGGCCAGGATCTGCGCCCGGGCCACGCTCATGCCCGCCGTACGCGCCGCGGCCGGGTTGGAGCCCACCGCGCGCAGCTCGAAGCCGAGCGTGGAGCGGTTGAGCAGCCACCAGTAGATCCCGGCCGCGACCAGCGCCAGGATGATGCCGAAGTGGATCCGCAGGTTGTCGCCGAACAGGTTCGGCAGCACCGCGTTCTCGTGCGCGTCCTTGCCGATCGGCTGCGCCTGGCCGCTGCGGCGGAAGGTGTCGGTGGTCAACAACCAGCCGAGCATGAGCACCGCGATGTGGTTGAGCATGATCGTCACGATCACCTCGTGCGCGCCGTAGCGGGCCTTGAGGAAACCGGCGATGCCTGCGTACAGACCGCCGCCGATCATGCCGGCCAGGATCACGAACACCAGGTGGATCACCGGCGGCAGATCGACGACGAACCCTATCCACGACGCGAAGACCGCGCCGACGATGATCTGGCCCTGCGCACCGATGTTGAACAACCCGGTGCGGAACGCGATCGAGACCGCCAGACCGCCGAAGATCAGCGGCGTGGCCTGGGTGATGGTCTCCGAGAGCGGCCGGAAGATGTCCTCGATCGAACCTTCGGAGAAGGTGTCCGGGTTCACGATCGAACCCTTGAACATCGCCGTGTAGGCGTCCCAGACCAGCGTCCAGGAGCTGGAGAGCGCCTCGCCCGGGGCGGCGAAGAAGTACTTGTACTGGTCGAGCACGTCCTGGTCCGCGAGGATCATCAGGATGCCGCCGACCACCAGCGCGAGCACGATCGCCAGGAAGGTCACCACGGCCGAGTTGCCGGTGATGATCGCGTCGAGCATGGCTCGACCGAGCGAGGGCTTGGCCGGCGCCGAGGCGCTCGCCCCGTCCGGCTCGCCCGTCATGGTCAGGTCCGGCTGCGCCTCGCTCGGCTCACCGGGCGTGCTGTTGTTGTCCTCGGTCACGCTGGGTCCTCCTCCCCCGGGGTTGCGTCGCCCTCGATGGTCGTGGTCTCGGCCGCGTCCGATTCGACGGCCGGCGCCGCCTCGGCCGGGTCCTTGCTCGGGATCACGCCGGCCATCAGCAGACCCAGGTCGCCTCGGGACGTGGTGGGCGGCACGATGTCGACGATCCGACCCCGGTACATCACCGCGATCCGGTCGGCCAGCGCGACCACCTCGTCCAACTCCGTGGACACGATGATCACCGGGGTGCCGACGTCGCGCTCGGCCACGATCCGCTTGTGGATGAACTCCATCGCCCCCACGTCCACCCCTCGGGTGGGCTGCGAGGCGATGAACAGCCGCAGCGAGCGCGAGAGTTCGCGCGCCACGACGACCTTTTGCTGATTGCCGCCGGACAGCGTGCCGGCCGCCGACTCGATGGTCTGGGTGCGGATGTCGAACTCCTCGACCCGCTGCCGCGCGTTGTCGCGCACCGCACTCGGGACGATCGATCCGCGCCGCCCGAACGGCGCCTGCGTGACCATGTCCAGGACCAGGTTCTCGGCCACCGTGAAGTCGCCGACGATGCCGTCGTGCTGACGGTCCTCGGGCACGAAGCCCACCCCGGAGGTGAGGATCTGCCGCGGGCTCATCCCCGCGAGGTCCCGGCCTTCCAGGGTGATCTTTCCGGCGGCGGGCATGCGCAGGCCCAGGATGGCCTGGGTCAGTTCGCTCTGGCCGTTGCCGTCCACACCCGCGATGCCCAGGATCTCGCCCTCGCGCAGGTGCAGGTCGACCCGGTCCACCACGGCCTGGCCGTTGCCGTCGAGCACGGTCAGGTCCTCGATCGCCAGCCGGACCTCGCCCGGCTGCGCCTCGTTCTTGTCGACCACCAGCTTGACCGGCCGGCCGACCATCAGCGACGCGAGTTCCTTCTCCGAGGAGGCCGGGTCGGCGGTGCCGACCACCTTGCCGCGCCGGATCACGGTGATCCGGTCGGCGACCGCCTTGACCTCTTTGAGCTTGTGCGTGATGAACACGATGGAGTGGCCGGACGCGCGCAGCGCGCGCATCACCCGGAACAGCTCCTCGGTCTCCTGCGGAGTGAGCACCGCGGTGGGCTCGTCGAGGATCAGCACCTTGGCGTCGCGCACCAGTGCCTTGAGGATCTCCACCCGCTGTTGCAGACCGACGGGGAGGTCCTCGACCAGCATGTCCGGGTCGACCTTGAGGCCGTACTCGTCGACGAGGTCGAGCACCTTCTTGCGGGCCCGACGGCGGTCCAGCCAGCCCAGCGGCTTGGTCTCCTCGTGGCCGAGCATGACGTTCTCGGCGACGGTGAAGACCGGGACCAGCATGAAGTGCTGGTGCACCATGCCGATGCCCGCGTCGATCGCGTCACCGGCGGTCCGGAACTTGCGGGGGGTGCCGTCGACGACGATCTCGCCCTCGGTGGGCTCGTAGAGCCCGTAGAGCACGTTCATCAGAGTCGACTTGCCGGCACCGTTCTCACCGAGAAGGCAGTGGATCTCCCCCGGCTCGACGGTCAGGTCGATGTGGTCGTTGGCGACCAGCGACCCGAACCGTTTCGTGATTCCGCGCAGTTCGAGCTTCAACGCGGAGACCTCCTCGGCTACGCCCCGCAAGGGGCCGCTACGGGTTCGACCCGGGTCCCCTCGGGGCCCGGGCGGTACGGACACGGGCGCCGTGGAATCTGCTTCCACGGCGCCCGATCGTGTGGGTCAGCTCTTCGGCTGGTTCTTCGAGGTGATCTTGATCTTGCCGCTGACGATGTCGGCCTTGACCGTGGCCAGCTCGGTCTTCAGGTCGGCGGGGACCTTCGAGTCGAAGTCGTGGAACGGCGCCAGGCCGACCCCGTTGTTGGCCAGCGTGCCGATCGTGGACTTGGTGGTGAACTGGTTGTTCGCCGCAGCCTTGACCGCGTTGAACACCTGGGCCTTGATGTCCTTGGTCACCGTGGACAGGAACACCGACTTGTACTGCGCGGCGCTCTCGTAGCCGTCCTGGTCGACCCAGATGACGCTCGCCTTGCCGCCGCTCTTCTGCACGGCGGAGGCCGCGCCGAGACCGGTCTGACCGGCGACCGGCATGATCACGTCGGCGCCCTGGGCGATGAAGTCGTTGGCGATCCGCTCACCGTCGGCCGGCGAGTCGAACTTGCCCGCCAGCGAACCGTCGCCCTTGACGTCGTCCCAACCGATGACCTGGACGTTCTTGCCCTTGGTCTGGTTGTAGTACTTGACGCCCTGGACGTAGCCGTCCATGAACACGGTGACCGGCGGGATCGGCAGCGCACCGAAGGTGGCGACCTTGCCGGTCTTGGAGTAGCCCGCGGCGAGGTAGCCGCCGAGGAAGCCGGCCTCGGCCGTGTTGAACTGCAGGCCCTGCACGTTCGGCTCGATGCTGGCCGAGTCGACGATCGCGAACTTCTGGTCCTTGTTCGTGCTCGCGGCGGCCTTGGTCGCGTCGGCCATCAGGCCGCCGACCGCGACGATCAGCCCGCACTTGTCGTTCACGAGGCTGTTGAGGTTCGGAACGTAGTCGTTCTCGGTCTTCGAGGTGATGTACTTCACGTCGACGCCCAGCTCCGACTTGGCCTGCTGCAGGCCCGCCCACGAGGAGGCGTTGAAGGAACGGTCGTCGATGCCGCCGGTGTCCGTCACCATGCAGGCCTTGAAGTCGATCTTGGTGGCCTGCGTACCGCCCGGAGTGGCACTGGTGCCCGAATTCGACTTCTTGTCGTCGTTCTTGGGCTTGCTACCGCACGCGGCGGTGGCAGTAAGAGCGAGAGTGACGCCGACCGCAGCTGCGGTCACCTTGGATACCCGGCGCACGGGTGTCTCCTTCCGATGAGCGCCCCTTCGGGCGCTGCTCCCAGATGCAGACTCTGACGCGGTTGGTTCCCTGGTAAACGCGCGTAGACCTGCTAGCCGTCGGAGAGCATACCTAGTAAAAGAATATGAGCGACAAAAACCGTGAATCGCGACCGCAACACGCCCCGTTAGCCCGGCCGAGTAGCCGGAGCCGAGACGGGTCGGCGCGGAACCGGGCAGTCCGCGACATGACAAGACGGAAAAGACCCGGTGCCGCACGAGATCGAACGGCACCGGGTCGGAACATTACAGACTTACGAACGTGGGAGGAACGGGGACCGGGGTCGCGGTGGTTAACAGTTCCGCATACGTCCCATCTCGACGACGCCACCCGCACGGCGCGCACCGGGCCCGGCCGGGGTCAGCCGAAGGGCCGCAGCGCCAGGCCGACGAACAGTTCGACGCCGATCCCGATCGCCCGCTCGTCGACGTCGAACTGCCCCTGGTGCAAGTCGTATACGGGGTCCCCGACGGGTCGCACGCCGAGCCGGGTGAGCTCGCCGGGGACCTGGTCCAGGAACCACGAGAAGTCCTCGCCGCCCAGGCTCTGCTCGGTGCCCTCGACCGCACTCGCGCCCAGCACACCGGTCGCGATCGTGCGCATCGCGGCGACCGCATCCGGGTCGTTGACCACCGGCGGAACACCCCGGTGGTGTTCGAGCTCCCACTTGGCGCCGTAGGTCGAGGCGATCGAGTCGACCAGCTCGTGCATCAGATCCGGAGCCTGCCGCCACGCCTCCAGGTCCAGGCAGCGCAGCGTGCCCTCCAGCTCGCCGGACTGCGGGATCACGTTCGGCGCGGAGCCGGACTGGATCCGCCCCCACACCAGACTGGCGCCCGAGCGCGGGTCGATCCGCCGGGAGAACGCCGAGGGCAGCTCCGAGGCGACCTTGGCCAGCGCGGTGACCAGGTCGGTGGTGCGATGCGGGCGGGCGGTGTGGCCGCCCGCGCCGGTGAGCGTGATCACCACGCGGTCGCACGCCGAGGTGATCGCGCCCGCGCACAGCCCGACCCGGCCGACCTCGACCTTGGGATCGCAGTGGATCGCGTGGATCTCCGCGACGCCCGCCAGGCCGCCCGCCTTGATCACGTCCAGCGCGCCACCGGGCAGCTTCTCCTCGGCGGGCTGGAAGATCAGCCGGACCGGTCGCGAGAGCAGTCCCTCGCGCGCGAACTCGGCCAGCACCAGCGCCGTGCCCAGCACGATCGAGGTGTGCACGTCGTGGCCGCACGCATGCGCGCGACCGGGCACGGTCGAGCGGTAGGGCACGTCCTTGACGTCGTCCACCGGCAGCGCGTCGATGTCGCCGCGAAAGGCGATCAGGTCGTCCGCGGCGACCCGGCCGGCGGGTGACGCCCGCTCGGGTCTGATGTCGCACACCAGGCCCGTCCCGGGCAGTAGCCGCGGGCGCAGGCCCGCGCGTACCAGCCGTTCCCGGATGAGCCCGGTGGTACGGAACTCCTCCCGACCCAGCTCTGGGTGCATGTGCAGGTCACGCCGAAAGGCGACCAGCTCGTCGGCGAAAGCCGCGGCTTTGGCGGCGGCCTGGGCGGGGAGGGATTCGCTCACCCACGCAAGACTACGTTGCATCGGTCTTCGCGACGTGGTAGAGAGCGAATTACCCCCGTTCGGGTGAGAAAAAAGCCTCCCGCCGGCGCATGCGCTACGGCCGGTAGGGGTAGGACTGTGTGCTCGTTCCTGTGATGGCCGACTTCCCTGAGCTTGACCCCGCATCAACCAAGCGTGCGATTGATCAGGACTCCCCTTGCCGCCCATGGAACGCGTCCAGGATGCGAGACGCGGCAAGCGTCGCGGTGAGATTGCCGTCCCGGACGTCGCGTTCGAGGTCGGGCACGATGGCCCGCACCGCGGGGTGCCCGTGCAGCTGCGCCAGGAGCGAGTCGTGCACCGTCGCCCATGTCCAGTCGACCTGCTGTCGGCGTCGAAGCTCGGCCAACTCGCCGGTCGCCTCCAGGGTCCGCCGATGCTTGAGGATGGTGTCCCAGACCTCGTCCAGGCCATCCCCGGACAGGCCGGAGCAGGTCAGTACCGGCGTCGTCCACGACTCCCCCGCACGGCGCATCAGCCGCAGCGCGCCCGCCAGTTCGCGGGCCGCCCGGCGGGCCGCGAGCGCGTACTCGCCGTCCGCCTTGTTCACCGCGACCACGTCGGCCAGCTCCAGGACACCCTTCTTGATGCCCTGGAGCTGGTCGCCGGTGCGCGCGAGGGTCAAAAACAGGAAGCAGTCGACCATGTTCGCCACGGTCGTCTCGGACTGGCCCACGCCGACCGTCTCCACCAGCACCACGTCGTGGCCGGCCGCCTCCATCAGCACGATCGACTCGCGGGTGGCCCGCGCCACGCCGCCCAGCGTGCCGGCGGTCGGCGAGGGACGGACGAAGGCGTTGTCGTCCACGGCGAGCCGACCCATCCGGGTCTTGTCGCCCAGGATGCTGCCGCCGTGCCGGGAGGATGACGGGTCCACCGCGAGCACCGCCACCCGGTGCCCCTCGCCGGTCAGCCGGGTGCCCAGCGTCTCGATGAAGGTGGACTTGCCCACACCGGGCACGCCGGTGATGCCCACCCGGTGGGCACCGCCGGCGTGCGGCAGCAGCTTGACCAGCAACTCCTGCGCGAGGTCGCGATGGTCGGCCCGGGTGGACTCCACCAGCGTGACCGCCCGGGCCAGGATCGTCCGGTTGCCCGCGAGCACGCCTTCGGCGTACGCGCCGACGTCGATCACGCGTGCCATCAGTCGACCGGCAGCTCGTGGTCCAACTGCTTGTACAGGCCCTTGAGCAGGTCCACCGCGGCATCCGCGATCACCGTGCCGGGCGGGAAGACCGCCGTGGCGCCCATGTCGAGCAGCGGCTGCACGTCGGCGGGCGGGATCACCCCACCGACCACGACCATGATCTCCTCGGCGTCCAGCGCCGCGAGCTCCTGCCGCAGCGCCGGGACCAGCGTGAGGTGACCGGCCGCGAGCGAGGACACGCCGACCACGTGCACATCCGCCTCGACCGCCTGCCGGGCCACCTCGCCCGGCGTCTGGAACAGCGCGCCCACGTCCACGTCGAAGCCGAGGTCGGCAAACGCGGTGGCGATCACTTTCTGCCCCCGGTCGTGACCGTCCTGGCCCATCTTGGCCACCAGGATGCGCGGCCGGCGACCCTCCAACTCCTCGAACCGGGCGACCAGCGAGCGGGCCGTCTCCACGTTCGGCGACATGCCCACCTCTTCCCGGTAGACCCCGGTCAACGTGCGGATCTGCGCCTGGTGACGCCCGTACGCCGACTCCAGCGCGTCGGAGATCTCGCCGACGGTGGCCTTGGCCCGCGCGGCGTCCACGGCGAGTGCGAGCAGGTTGTGCTCCAGGTCGCGCGGCCGGGTGCCCTCGACGTCGGCCTGCGCCGCACCGGACAGCGCGGCCAGCGCACGACGCACCGCGTCGTCGTCGCGCTCCTCGCGCAACCTGCGCAGCTTGTGCAACTGGCCCTCGCGGACCGCCTTGTTGTCGATCTTGAGCACGTCGATCGCCTCATCGCTGGCGACCAGGTACTTGTTCACGCCGATCACCGACTGCCGGCCCGAGTCGATCCGGGCCTGGGTCCGCGCCGCCGCCTCCTCGATCCGCAGCTTGGGCAGGCCCTCGGCGATCGCCGACGCCATGCCGCCGGCCCGCTCCGCCTCGGCGATGTGCTCGCGGGCGCGCACCGCGAGGTCGTGGGTGAGCCGCTCGATGTAGGCCGAGCCACCCCACGGGTCGATCACGTCGCACGTGCCCGACTCCTGCTGGAGCAGCAGCTGGGTGTTGCGCGCGATCCGGGCGGAGAAGTCGGTCGGCAGTGCGAGCGCCTCGTCCAGCGCGTTGGTGTGCAGCGACTGGGTGTGCCCCTGGGTCGAGGCCATCGCCTCCAGGCAGGTGCGCACCACGTTGTTGAACACGTCCTGCGCGGTCAGCGACCAGCCCGAGGTCTGCGAGTGCGTGCGCAACGAGAAGGACTTGGGGTTCTTCGCGCCGAACGACTTCACGATGTCGGCCCACAGCAGGCGCGCGGCACGCAGCTTGGCGACCTCCATGAAGAAGTTCATCCCGATCGCCCAGAAGAACGACAGGCGCGGCGCGAACGCGTCGATGTCCAGGCCCGCCGCGACGCCGGCGCGCAGGTACTCGATGCCGTCCGCGAGCGTGTACGCCAGCTCCAGGTCGGCCGTGGCCCCGGCCTCCTGGATGTGATAGCCGGAGATCGAGATCGAGTTGAACTTCGGCATCTTCTGCGAGGTGTACGCGAAGATGTCGGAGATGATCGACATCGAGGGCTTGGGCGGATAGATGTAGGTGTTGCGGACCATGAACTCCTTGAGGACGTCGTTTTGGATCGTCCCCGTCAGGTGTTCCGGTGCCACCCCCTGCTCCTCCGCCGCGACGATGTAGAGCGCCAGCACCGGCAGCACCGCGCCGTTCATCGTCATCGAGACGGACATCCTGTCCAGCGGGATGCCGTCGAAGAGCTGGCGCATGTCGTAGATCGAGTCGATCGCGACACCCGCCATGCCCACGTCGCCGGTCACCCGCGGGTGGTCCGAGTCGTAGCCGCGGTGAGTGGCCAGGTCGAATGCGATCGACAGACCCTTCTGGCCGGCCGCCAGGTTGCGCCGGTAGAAGGCGTTCGACTCCTCCGCGGTGGAGAAGCCCGCGTACTGGCGGATCGTCCACGGCTGGTTGACGTACATCGTCGGGTACGGACCGCGCAGGAACGGCGTGATGCCCGGGTAGGTGCCCAGGAAGTCGAGCCCCTCCAGGTCCTCCTCGGTGTACAGCGCCTTGAGCGGGATGCCCTCGGGAGTGTCGTGCGTGAGTGCGTCCGCGTCCTTGCCGGTCTCCTCGCGCACGGCGTCCCGCCACGCGTCGAGGTCACCGGACGCGGGCGCGTCGAGCTCGACCTGGGTGAAGTCGGGAATGCTCATTTCGCCCCCTCCGGGGAATCCGCCACGGTGTCGTAGGTGGCGTGCAGGACGGCGAGCGCGTCGCACCCGGTGTACACGTACCCGTCCGGGTCGGCTCCGTGCCCGTTTTGGCCCGCGATCAGGATCCGGCGGGCGCCGGCCTCGCGCAGCGCGGCGGCGACGGGCGCCGCCAGGGTCGCGTACAGCTTCTCCGAGGAGGTCAGCACGACGGTCGCCGGCCGGTCGGCCGCCGTCCACCGGTCCAGGACCTGCTCGACCGCGCCCTCGTCCACCGCGGTGATGCCCGCTTCGACGGCGGCGATGCCGCCGGCGGCGAACAGGTTGCCGGCGAAGCCGGCCCGCGCGGTGTACTGCGCGAGCGGGCCCAGTGTGGCCAGGAACACGCTCGGGCGCGCACCGGACGCGGCGAGCAGCGCGTCCGAACGGTCGCGCAGCGACTCGTACGCCTCGGCATAGCGCACCCGGGGCAGCCCGGCGGCGGAGACCGGGACGTCGGGCGCGCTTTCGCGCACGACCGGCACCTCGGTCAGGTTGGGGAACTCGCTGACGCCGGTGATCGGGTCGGTGCGGTCGGCGATGTCCTTGTCGCGCTTGGCCCGCACCTCGGCCAGTTGCCCGGCGAGCCATCCCGAGTCGAGCACCGCGACGATCCCGCCGCGCCGCTCGATCTCCTGGAAGAACGCCCAGCCGGTGCGCGCGAGGTCGTCGGTGAGCTGTTCGACGAACCACGAGCCGCCGGCCGGGTCGATCACCTGCGCGAGGTGCGACTCCTCCAGGAGCAGCGCCTGCGTGTTGCGGGCTATCCGCCGGGAGAACGGGTCGGACAGGCCGATCGCGGCGTCGAAGGCGCGAACGGTGACCGCGTCGGCGCCACCGACGCCGGCCGCGAAGGACGCGACCGTGGTGCGCAGCATGTTGACCCACGGATCGCGCCGGGTGGTCATCGCCCACGAGGTCAGCGCGTGCTGGCGCTGGGCACCGGCCGACGCGGAGGCACCGGAGGCCTGGGCGACCCGGGCCCACAACCGGCGGGCCGCGCGCAGCTTGGCGATGGTCGGGAACTGCTCGGCGGTGGCCGCGAAGCGGAACTCGAGCAGTCCCAGCGCGGTGTCCACGTCGAGTCCGGCATCGGTCAGCGCGCGCAGGTACGCGACGCCGGCGGCGGTGGCCGCGCCCAGTTCCTGGCCCTCCGAGCCCCCCGCCTCGTGGTACGGCTGCCCGTCCACGGCGATGGCCTGCAGGCCCGCGAATTCCGCGTGCACCCGGGCCGCGAGCTCGGCGGCTGCGGCCACGTCGGCGCCCGCACCGGTGCGCGCGTGGTGCGAGATCGGGTCGGCACCCGTGTTGCCGCGCGGTTCGCCGGGAGCGACGCCGCTCGCGCGGAACACGGCGAGCAGCGCGTCGGCGGCCGAAACGAAGTCGGCGCCTGTGGTCAGGGCCACCGGCGCCAGGTCGAGCAGCACACCGTCGAGCGCGCGGGCCAGGTCGACCGGCGCCAGCGCGCCGTCACCCACCTGAAGGAAGACGGAAGTGACCCCGTTCTCCAGATCGGCGAGCACGCTCTCGTTGGCCCGAGCCGGGTCGGAGTCGGCGTGCAACTGGCGCACGTCCCAACCGTCCGCGGCGTGTCCGGCCGCGCGCGAGCCCCGGACGAACGGGCTCAGCCCGGGTACGCCCGGCCGGGCGGCCGCCTCCGTGTACAGCGGGGACAGCTTGATGCCGTCGTAGGTAGTGGTCGCCAGCAGGTCTTCGGGGTGCTCGGGCGCGTCGTTCTCGCCCAGCACCTTCGATTTGCGGAGCACGCCGGCCACGAGGCGCTGCCATTGTTCCCGCGTGGGCTGCGGAAATTGGCTCGCGAAGGTGGATCCGGTAGACGTGCCGCCATCGACAGTAGCCTCCGTCATGGGTCGCATCGTAGGGACCGACGGGGCGGATGAATACGCACTCCCGATGTGATGCCGGCCCTACCCGTCGGTCACCTCTGTGACCTGGGCCTTCGCACCTGCCCCGATCTTTCGTCCACAAGCGTGGCGCTTTCACCCGGACGAGTGCTGACGGGGCGTCAGCAATTCGTGACGCGTGACGTCCGGCTCACCCGGATGGTTCCACTCCGTCATGCGGAATGGATCACATCGCGCGCCCTGCCACAAGGGGCCCCCTCATCGGTGGCTACCATGGCCGGGGCCGGGCGACCGATACCCGGCCGGGCCGACCGACAACCAGAGGGTCCGACACGGAATGCGGACACCCTCCCAGCCGGCCGCGTCCCCCTTGTACCGCACCCGGAGGGTAGTTTCCGTGCCGGCTGGAACGCTCTACCGCGGCCGGGAAGGCATGTGGTCCTGGGTGGCTCATCGAGTCACCGGCGTCCTCATCTTCTTCTTCCTGTTCGCGCACGTCCTCGACACCGCACTCGTTCGCGTATCTCCCGAGGCGTACGACCAGACGATCGACATCTACAAGAACCCGTTCGTCAACCTGCTCGAGTACGGGCTCGTCGCGGCCATCCTGTTCCACGCACTCAATGGTCTGCGGATCATCGCGGTGGACTTCTGGGAGAAGGGCCCGCGCTACCAGAAGCAGATGCTCTGGACTGTCGTCGGTGTCTGGGTCGTGCTGATGGCCGGGAGTGCCTACCCGATCCTGCAGCACTCGATCAAGACCATCTTCGGGAGCTGACATGTCTTTCAGCAATACGTCAGCCGCCACCATCGAAAACGCGCCCAAGATCCACGGCGGCGGTCCGTCGATCGAGTCTCCGCGCAGCAAGCGTTCACCGCGTTCGACCAAGACCAACTTCGAGCTCTACGGCTGGCTGTTCATGCGGCTGTCGGGCGTGCTCCTGGTCGTCCTGGTCATCGGCCACCTGATCATTCAGCTCGTCCTGGACGGCGGTGTGTCCAAGATCGGCTTCGCCTTCGTCGCGGGCCGCTGGTCCTCGCCGTTCTGGCAGTCGTGGGACCTCATCATGCTCTGGCTCGCCGAGCTGCACGGTGTCAACGGTCTGCGCACGATCATCAACGACTACGCGGAGCGGGACCAGACCCGGTTCTGGCTCAAGGCGCTGCTCTACACGTCCGCGCTGATCGTGCTTTTCCTGGGGACCTTGGTGATCTTCACCTTCGACCCGAACATCGGCAGCTGACCAGTACCCGAGGACTGAACGAGCATCATGCAGACCCACAAGTACGACACCGTCATCGTCGGCGCGGGCGGCGCCGGCATGCGCGCGGCCCTGGAGTCGAGCAAGCGCAGCCGTACCGCCGTACTGACCAAGCTGTACCCCACGCGTTCGCACACCGGCGCCGCACAGGGCGGCATGTGTGCCGCCCTCGCGAACGTCGAGGAGGACAACTGGGAGTGGCACACGTTCGACACGGTCAAGGGTGGTGACTACCTCACCGACCAGGACGCCGCGGAGATCATGTGCAAGGAGGCGATCGACGCCGTCCTGGACCTGGAGAAGATGGGCCTCCCCTTCTCCCGGACGCCCGAAGGCCGGATCGACCAGCGCCGCTTCGGTGGACACACCCGCGACCACGGCAAGGCGGCCGTGCGCCGCTCCTGCTACGCGGCGGACCGCACCGGCCACATGATCCTGCAGACGCTGTTCCAGAACTGCGTCAAGCAGAACGTCGAGTTCTACAACGAGTTCTACGTGCTCGATCTGCTCCTGGCCGAGGACGAGGCGGGCAACAAGACCACCTCGGGCGTCGTCGCCTACGAGCTGGCCACCGGCGAGATCCACGTCTTCCAGGCCAAGTCGGTGATCTTCGCGACCGGCGGCTTCGGCAAGGTCTTCAAGACCACCTCGAACGCGCACACCCTCACCGGCGACGGCATGGGCATCGCGTGGCGCCGGGGGCTGCCGCTGGAGGACATGGAGTTCTACCAGTTCCACCCGACCGGTCTCGCGGGCCTGGGCATCCTGCTCACCGAGGGCGCCCGCGGTGAGGGCGGCATCCTGCGCAACGCGGGCGGCGAGCGCTTCATGGAGCGCTACGCGCCGACCATCAAGGACCTCGCGCCGCGTGACATCGTCGCGCGCTCGATGGTCCTGGAGGTGCTCGAAGGCCGTGGTGCGGGCCCGAACAAGGACTACGTCTACCTCGACCTGACCCACCTGCCGGCGGAGCAGATCGAGGAGAAGCTGCCCGACATCACCGAGTTCGCGCGCACCTACCTGGGCGTCGAGCCGACCACCGAGCTGGTCCCGGTGTACCCCACCGCGCACTACGCGATGGGCGGCATCCCGACCAACGTCGAGGCCGAGGTGCTCTCGGACAACACCACGGTGGTGCCCGGTCTGTACGCGGCCGGCGAGGTCGCCTGCGTGTCCGTGCACGGCTCCAACCGGCTGGGCACCAACTCGCTGCTCGACATCAACGTGTTCGGTCGGCGCGCCGGCATCGCCGCCGCCCAGTACGCCACGTCGCACGACTTCGTCGAGCTGCCGGAGGCCCCCGAGGCCACCGTGGTCGAGATGATCGAGCGGCTGCGCGACAGCGCGGGCACCGAGCGGGTCGGCGCGATCCGCGCCGAGATGCAGGAGACGATGGACGCCAACGCGGGCGTCTACCGCACCGAGGAGACGCTCAAGCAGGCGCTCTCCGACATCAAGGGCCTGCAGAAGCGCTACCTGGACGTCTCCATCCAGGACAAGGGCAAGCGGTACAACACCGACCTGCTCGAGGCGATCGAGCTGGGCTTCCTGCTCGACCTCGCCGAGGTCCTGGTGGTCGGCGCGCAAAACCGCAAGGAGTCCCGCGGCGGGCACGCCCGCGAGGACTTCCAGGCGCGCGACGACGAGAACTACATGAAGCACACGATGGCGTACCGCGAGGTCGACGCGAAGGGCGAGCACTCGATCCGCCTGGGCTACAAGCCGGTCGTGGTCACCCGCTACCAGCCGATGGAGCGTAAGTACTGATGACTGCCGTAGTGGAAGAGACCGCGCCCGGCAAGGGGCACGGAGCCACGGCCGCCGAGCGTGACCACACCCTGATCACGATCACGCTGCGGATTCGCCGGTTCAACCCGGAGACCGACGCGGAGCCGTACTGGCAGGACTTCAAGGTCGAGGCCGACCCGACCGAGCGCATCCTGACCGCGATGATGAAGATCAAGGCGGAGCAGGACGGTTCGCTGACCTTCCGTCGCTCGTGCGCGCACGGCATCTGCGGCTCGGACGCGATGCGGATCAACGGCCGCAACCGGCTGGCCTGCAAGACCCTGGTCAAGGACTTGGACATGGCCAAGCCGATCACGGTCGAGGCGATCAAGGGCCTGAAGCTGGAGAAGGACCTCGTCGTCGACATGGATCCGTTCATGCAGGCGTACAAGGACGTGATGCCGTTCCTGATCACGTCGGGCAACGAGCCGACGCGCGAGCGTCTGCAGTCGCCGGAGGATCGCGAGCGTTTCGACGACACCACCAAGTGCATCCTGTGCGCGGCGTGCACCACGTCGTGCCCGGTGTTCTGGAGCGACGGGCAGTACTTCGGCCCGGCCGCGATCGTCAACGCGCACCGGTTCATCTTCGACTCGCGGGACGAGGGCGCCGAGGAGCGTCTTGAGATCCTCAACGAGAAGGAGGGCGTGTGGCGCTGCCGCACGACCTTCAACTGCACCGAGGCGTGCCCGCGTGGCATCGAGGTCACCAAGGCGATCCAGGAAGTCAAGCGCGCGCTGATCTTCCGTCGCGTGTGATCGATTGACGCGACGAGGGCCCGGAACCGATCGGTTCCGGGCCCTCGTGCGTTCGGCTAGCGTCCTTCGACCTCGCGCACTCGGTCGCCGTGGCGCAGGGTCGCGGCGCGCAGCGCGGTCTCGGCGTCGACGCCCTGGCGGGCGGCCAGTTCGGTGACGGCGAGCAGCAGGTCGCCGATCGCCTCGGGGCCGGCGTAGTCGTCCTTCTCGAAGGCCGTCGGCAGCACGGGTGTGGGCACGGTCAGCCCCGCCTTGCGGGTGCGGGACAAATGCTTCGCGGCCAGCGCCAGTGCCGGCTGACTCATCGCGATGCCGTCCAGCGCCGAGGCCCGATCGCTCTTCTCCGCCGCCTTGAGCGCGTCCCAGTTGGCCTCGACCGCCTCGGGCGTGTCCGCTTGCACGTCCGCGAAAACGTGTGGGTGGCGGCTGATCAGCTTGTCCACGATGCCGCCGGCCACGTCGTCGATCGAGAACGGGTCGGCCTCGTCCTCCTCGGCCACCCGGGCGTGGAAGAACACCTGCATCAGCACGTCACCGAGTTCCTCGCGCAGGTGCTCCCGGTCCCCCGAGTCGATCGCGTCGACCAGCTCGTAGGTCTCCTCGACCAGGTACCGCGCGAGCGACTCGTGGGTCTGCTCCGCGTCCCACGGGCAACCGCCGGGTGAGCGCAGCCGGTCCATGACCGCGACCAGGTCGAGCAGTCGCGCACCGGGCAGGTCCCATGCGCCGGGCAGCAGTTCGATCTCCGGAATCGGCTCGGCGTCCTCGCCACCCGCCGCGGCCTGTGCCAGCGCCGGGCCCAGGCCCGGGTCGTCGTCGGTGGCCGCGAGCCACACCACCAGCCCGGTCCGGGCCCGCTCCAGCAACCGGCGCGCGAGCGCGCGCGGGCCCGCGTCGAGGTCGACGATCTCGACCTCGACGCCCGCCTCGCGCAGATACGGCAACTGCGGGTGGTCGGCGTCCGCGGTCGACACGCACCCGGTCGGGGTGCCGGCCGCCTCGCGTAGCGTGTGCCACGCGGGCCAGCTCAGCAGACCGGGTGCGACCCGATGGGTCCCGGCGAGCAGGACGAGACGGGCGGGCGGCGCGGAAGCAGGCGAGTCACTCACCCGGCCAGCCTACGGTCCGGGTCAGGTGCCGCTCTCCGTGCCGGGCGGGACTTCCACGAGGCCGGGTACGGCGGGCTGGGTGCCCGCCGCGAGCCACGAGTACGTGGCGGGCGTCGTGCTCAGCTTCGCCGAGTCCCAGGTGCCGTACCGCGGGTTCACGGTGATCTTCATCGAACTCGCCACGTCGCTCAGGTAGCCGTTCAGCTGCGTCTGGGCTTCGGCCGAGTCGAGCTGGATCCCGCGCGCCTTGGCGATCTCCAGCTTGAGCGCCTCGGCGCGCACGAAGTCGTCCACCTCGCCGGGCAGCACCCCCGTCTGCAGCAGCCGGGCCTGGAGCGCCTCCGGGCTGCCGAACCTCTTCTCCAGGGAGCGCCGGGCCTGGAGCACCTGGGTCGCGGTCAGCGTGACGTGATTGCGCCGGGCCGCCTCGTCGACCACCCGCCGCGAGATCAGCTGCACCAACTCGGCCTGGTTGGCCTCCAGCTGGGCGCTCGTTCCGGTCAGCGGCAGGTTGTTCCGAGAGAACGCCTGCTCGAGCCGGTCGACCTTGGCGTTCAGGGTGGAGATCTCGATCCGGTCCCCGCCGACCGTGGCGGCGGCACCGGCCTTGGACTCCGAGCAGCCGGCGAGCGCGAAACCGGTGACCAGCACCAGGCCCACCGCGGCCATCCGGGCCCGGGACGCGGATCGCCGCCTGCGGCGCGCGGGATCGACAGGGACGGAACGCGACGTGCGACTCACACGAACTCCCGGGGCTCGATGGCGCTGTACGGCGGTGCGACTGTCGGCCACGGCAGGCGTGCGCCCCATGACCAACGATCAAAGATACGGGTGGGCACGCTCGAAGTCCGCACATTCGCCAAGATCATCCACGCCGGTCGGCGGACGGGCCGGCTCGGTTCCCGGGCCGGCACACCGCACCGGCCCGGGAACCGCCGCTACTTCGTCGCCGCGCCGATCGGCTCCAGCAGGATCGCGTCCACCAGGTCGCGCGCCCAGGCCAGCAGCGCCACGTCACGCAGCGGTTGGCCGCCGATCCGGGCGGTCATCGGCTTGGGCACCAGGATCTGCTGGGTGGCCGTCTTGACCAGGGTCTTCGGGTAGAGCCGCTGGAGCCGCAACTGCTGCGACTCGCGCAGGTCGACCGGCCCGAACCGGACGAAGTTGCCCTGGAGGGTGACGTCGGCCAGGCCCGCGCCGCGCACGTGCGCACGGAATCGGGCCACCTCCAGGAGGTTCTCCACCGGCTGCGGCAACGGCCCGTAACGGTCCACCAGTTCGGCCCGCACCGCGTCGATGTGCGATTCACAGGTGATCGCCGCGATCCGCCGATACGCCTCCAGGCGAAGTCGCTCGCCGGGCACGTAGTCGTGCGGGACATGTGCGTCGATGGGCAGCTCGACCCGGATCTCGGAGATCTCCTCGGCGCCCTCGCCGCCGGCCGCGAGTTCCTTGTACTGGTTGACCGCCTCGCCCACCATGCGCACGTACAGGTCGAACCCGACGCCCGCGATGTGCCCGGACTGCTCGCCGCCGAGCAGGTTGCCCGCGCCGCGGATCTCCAGGTCCTTCATCGCCACGAACATGCCCGCGCCCATCTCGGTGTGCTGGGCGATGGTGGCGAGCCGCTCGTGTGCGGTCTCGGTCAGCGGCTTCTCCGGTGGGTACAGGAAGTACGCGTAAGCGCGTTCGCGCCCGCGACCGACCCGGCCACGCAGCTGGTGCAGCTGGGACAGGCCGAAGTTGTCGGCCCGCTCGACGATCAACGTGTTCGCGTTGGAGATGTCGATGCCGGATTCGACGATCGTGGTGCAGACCAGGACGTCGAACTCCTTCTCCCAGAAGTCCACGACCACCTTTTCGAGCGCGTTCTCGTGCATCTGGCCGTGGGCGATCGCCACCCGGGCCTCGGGCACCAGTTCGCGGATCTTCGCTGCCGTGCGGTCGATCGACTCGACCCGGTTGTGGATGTAGAAGACCTGGCCCTCGCGCAGCAGTTCGCGTCGGATCGCGGCGCCGATCTGCTTCTCCTCGTACGGTCCCACGAAGGTGAGCACCGGGTGCCGCTCCTCGGGCGGCGTGGTGATCGTGGACATCTCGCGGATGCCGGTGACCGCCATCTCCAGGGTGCGCGGGATCGGCGTCGCGGACATCGTCAGCACGTCCACGTTCGCACGCAGCTTCTTCAGCTGCTCCTTGTGCTCGACGCCGAAGCGCTGCTCCTCGTCGACGATGACCAGGCCCAGGTCCTTGAACTTCGTCTCGGACGAGAACAGCCGGTGGGTGCCGATCACGATGTCGATCGAGCCCTCGCGCAAACCCTCCAGCACCGCCTTGGCCTCGGTCTCGGTCTGGAACCTGGACAGCGACTTCACCACGACCGGGAACTGCGCGTAGCGCTCGGAGAACGTGGAGAAGTGTTGCTGGACCAGCAGCGTGGTGGGCACCAGGACGGCCGCCTGCTTGCCGTCCTGGACCGCCTTGAACGCAGCGCGCACGGCGATCTCGGTCTTGCCGTAACCGACGTCGCCGCAGATCAGCCGGTCCATCGGGATCGGCTTCTCCATGTCGCCCTTGACCTCCTCGATCGAGGAGAGCTGGTCGGGCGTCTCGATGTAGGGGAAGGCGTCCTCCAGCTCGCGCTGCCACGGGGTGTCCGCGCCGAACGCGTGTCCGGGCGCGGCCATCCGGGCCGAGTAGAGCTTGATCAGGTCGCCGGCGATCTCCTTGATCGCCTTCTTCGCCTTGGCCTTGGTCTTGGCCCAGTCGGCACCGCCGAGCCGGTGCAGGGATGGGCTCTCGCCGCCGACGTACTTGGTCACCTGCTCCAGCTGGTCGGTGGGCACGAACAGGCGGTCCCCGGGTTGGCCGCGCTTGGCCGGTGCGTACTCCAGGACCAGGTACTCGCGCTGCGCACCCTGCACGGTGCGCTGGAGCATCTCGACGTAGCGACCGACGCCGTGCGACTCGTGCACGACGAAGTCGCCGGGCTTGAGCTGAAGCGGGTCGACCATGTTGCGCCGCCGGCTGGGCAGCCGGCGCATGTCCTTGGTGGAGGTGCGCTGGCCGGAGACGTCCTCCTCGGTGAGCACGAGCGTGCGCAGCGGCTCGGAGCTGAAGCCGTGGCCGATACAGCCCGTGGTCACGTGCACGATGCCGGTGTCCGGCACTCGGTCCAGGTCGGCGTCCAGGCGGGCGGCCACGCCCTCGCCGGACAACGTCTCGACGAAGCGCGCCGCCGGGCCGTGACCTTCGGTGACCAGCACCACGCGCCAGTCCTCGGCGAGCCGGCCCTTGATCTCGGCCAGCACCCGCTGCGCGTCGCCGCGGTAGGCCTCGACCTCGACCGCGCCGATCTCGGTGCCCGCGTCGTCGGCATCGGCGCTGAACGGGCTGAGCGACCACCACGGCACGCCGATCTCGCCGGCGTGTTCGCGTACGTCCGCCAGGCTCCACAGCGACGCGGCGCCCAGGTCGATCGGGCTCTCCCCACCACCTGCCGCGGCGGCCCAGGAGGCGTCCAAAAACTCGCGACTGGTGGCCACCAGGTCCGCCGAGCGGGTGCGCACCCGCTCCGGGTCGCAGACCAGCACGTGACTCCCGGCCGGCAGCACGTCCAGAAGCAGTTCCATGTCGTCCACCAGGGCGGGCGCGAGCGACTCCATGCCCTCGACCGCGATGCCCTCGGCGATCCGGCCGAGCATCTCGACCAGCCCGGGGTGCTCCACGAGCAGCTCGCGGGCCCGCTCGCGCACCTGGTCGGTGAGCAGCAGTTCACGGCAGGGCGGTGCCCACAGACCGTGCTCGGCGGTCTCCAGGGAACGCTGGTCGGCGACCTTGAACCAGCGGATCTCCTCGACCTGGTCGCCCCAGAACTCGACCCGGAGCGGGTGCTCCTCGGTCGGCGGGAAGACGTCCAGGATGCCGCCGCGCACCGCGAACTCGCCGCGCTTCTCCACCAGGTCGACCCGGGAGTAGGCAGCGGCCGCGAGCTGGTCGACCACGGTGTCGAGGGCGATGTCCCGACCGGCGGTCAGGGCCACCGGCTCCAGGTCGCCGAGCCCCTTGACCTGGGGCTGGAGCACGCTGCGAATCGGTGCGACGACGACCTTGAGGGTGCCGGTGCCGGAGTCGGCGAGGCTGCCCGAGGTCGGGTGCGCGAGTCTGCGCAGCACCGCGAGTCGACGCCCGACGGTGTCCGAGCGCGGGGAGAGCCGCTCGTGCGGCAGCGTCTCCCACGAGGGGTATTCCACGACGGAGTCCTCGGGCAGCAGCGACCCGAGCGCGGCCACCAAGTCCTCGCACTCGCGGGTGGTGGCGGTGACCGCGAGCACCGGCCGGTCCGCGCGGGCCGCGAGGGCGGCCACCACGAACGGGCGCAGTGCCGGTGGTCCGACGAGGTCGAGGGCGGTACCGCGGCCCTCGGACGCGGCCCGCACCGCCTCGGCGACGGCGGGGTCCTGGACGACGATGTCTAGCAGACCGGTCAGACTCATGGGCCGGTTGGATCCTCCGCAACGCGAACGGCCCCGACCTTGGAAAAGGACCGGGGTTCCCCGACCACACTACGCCCGAAGGGGTCGGTGTCGCCCGGGATGACATCGTGTGACTGTGACCAGTACCGCCCACCTCTCCCTCTTGGCAATACGACTGTTAGAGGGTCCAATGGCCCTGCGAACAGGAATCTGACGGGTCGTCGGATTCCCGACGGGCCGTCGGGAGTCCGGGGCAGCGGCTGGACCAGGGGAGACGACGGACACGATGAGCAGCGCGCAGCAGAAGCTCTACATCGGCGGCGAATGGGTCGAGCCGGAGCGCGGTCACTACGAAGTGATCAACCCGGCGACCGAGGAGGTCGTGGGCCTGGCGCCCGAGGCGTCGGTGGAGCAGGCGAACGCGGCCGCGGCGGCGGCGGCCGAGGCGTTCGGCACCTGGTCGCGGACCACGCCCGAGGAGCGCGCCGGCATCCTGGACCGGGCCGCGGATCTGTTCCTGAAGATGGGCGGCGAGGTGGTCCCACTCGCCTCCGCCGAGACCGGCGCGACCCTCGCGGTCGCGGGCATGATGCAGTTGGGCACCACGTACTCGCGCTTCAAGCGCTACGCCAAGGGCGCGCTGGAGCCGACCGAGTTCGCGCTGAACCCGCAGGCGACCCCGGAGACCGCGCTGAGCAAGGCGGGCATCTTCGGCGCACTGGAGGTGCGCCAGCCGGTCGGCGTGGTCACCTGCATCACGTCGTACAACAACCCGCTGGCGAACACCGCGGGCAAGGTCGCGCCGGCCCTGGCGATGGGCAACACGGTCGTGGTCAAGCCCGCGCCGCAGGACCCGCTGGCGGTGTACCGGATGGCCGAGGCGCTGGCCGAGGCCGGGCTGCCCGCCGGCGTGCTGAACATCATCACCGGCTCGGGGGTGGACGTCTCCGAGGCGACGGTGGCCTCGCCGCACGTGGACATGATCAGCTTCACCGGCTCGACGCTGATCGGCTCGCGGATCGCCGAGGTCGCGGGCCGCACGTTCAAGCGCCAGCTGATGGAGCTCGGTGGCAAGGGCGCGTGCATCGTGCTCGACGACGCGGACCTGGACGCGGCCGTGCACGGCATCGGCACGGTGTGGAGCTTCTACGCCGGCCAGATCTGCACCGCGCCGACCCGGGTGATCGCCCAGCGCGGCATCTACGACCGGCTGGTGGAGCGGCTCGCGGAGCACGCGAGCGGGCTCAAGGTGGGCAGCCCGCTGGACCCGGCGACGCAGGTCACCCCGGTCATCTCGGCGGTGCAGCGCGGCCGGGTGGAGGCGCTGATCGCCAAGGGCCGCGAGGAGGGCGCCCGACTGGTGGTCGGCGGCGAGCGTCCCGACTTCGAGAAGGGCTTCTACGTCGCGCCCACGCTCTTCGCGGACGCGACCAACGAGATGACCATCGCGCGCGAGGAGTTCTTCGGCCCGGTGGTCACGGTAATCCCGTTCGACGGTGACGAGGAGGAGGCGATCCGGCTCGCCAACGACTCGGACTACGGCCTGATCTCCTACGTGTTCGCGGGCGACACCACGCGCGCCTACGGCATCGCGCGCCGGCTGCGCTCGGGTGGTGTCGGGGTGAACACCGTGGGTCGCAACATGGAGGCACCGTTCGGCGGCTTCAAGCAGTCCGGTGTCGGCCGCGACGGCGGCTCGTACGGGCTGGCCGCCTACAGCGAGATCCAGAGCATCGTCTGGCCCAGCGCCTGACCGGCTCGCATCGACCGCGGACGGCCCCGGGATCCTTCCCCGGGGCCGTCCGCATGTTCGCGCCCGGGACGCCTCGGGTTCGCCGGTTTCCCGCGTGGGAGTGAACCTGTGCCCATAACCTGATGGGCGGTCCGCGGCGCTCGGCCGCGGGCTCGTCAGGGGGGATCACGCACGATGGCACAACCGCAACGCCTGGTCCGGGCCTGGTCGGGGGGGGGGGGGGGCCGCCCCCCCCCCGGGGGAGTCCCGGCGGGGGGGCGCCGCCGGTGGTTGGTTTGGGGGGCGGTTGCCGCGCTAGGCCGCCGGGGGGGGGGGGTC
>NZ_JBEXCV010000104.1:0-33280 GCF_040605455.1 Embleya sp. NPDC005575
GTCCACAAACCCCGACGCCACCCCCCCCCCCCCGGCCGCCGGAGCGCCCCCCCACCCCCGGCAGGGCCGCCCCCCGCCCATCAGAACCCGCGCACCACCACAACACCCCTCACCCGGGCCCCCCAAACCCAGCCCGTCCGGCGCTTGAGGACACCCCCGGCAGGGCGGCCCCCCGCCCATCAGAACCCGCGCACCACCACAGCAAAACGCCCCGGCCACCCAACCTCAGCCCGTCCGGCGCTTGAGGACGCCCGGCCGGCGAGGCCAAAAACCCCTACGCCGCAGGCAACCGCCGCACGCCCCGCGGATCCGCATCCGGAACGCACCGACCGCCATCCACCGTGTAGCTCCACCGCGCCCCGCGCTCCACCAACTCCCGCACCGCCGCCGCGAAGCGGTCCAAGTGCTCCACGGGCGTCCCCAGCCCGAAGCTGACCCGGATCGCGTTGAGGTTCTGCTCACCCTCCGGCGCGTCCGGGGACCCACACTCGGTCGGCTGATCGGCCCGCCCGCCCAACAGGTGCCGCACCAGCGGATGAGCGCAGAACAACCCGTCCCGCACCCCGATCCCGTACTCCGCCGACAACACCGCGGCGAACCGCGAGCTGTTCCACCCCTCGACCACGAACGAGAGCACCCCCACGCGCGCCGACTCCGGCCCGAACAGCTCCAACGTCCGCACCGCCGGAATCCGCGCCAGCCGCGCCCGAAGACGCGCCAGCAACGCCTCCTCGCGCGCGACCAACGCCGCCGGCCCCGCCTCGGTGATCGCCCGGCACGCGGACGCCAACGCGTAGGCGCCGATCACGTTCGGCGACCCCGCCTCGTGCCGAGCCGCGCCGCTCTGCCACTCCACATGGTCACGGCTGACCGTCTTGCTCGCCCCGCCACCGGCCAGGTACGGCTCGGCCGCGTCCAGCCAGTCGCCCCGCCCCGCCAACACACCCGAGCCGAACGGCGCGTACAGCTTGTGCGCCGACAGCGCGATCCAGTCCACGTCCAGGTCGGTCACCGATACCGGGTGGTGCGGGGCGAGTTGCGCGGCGTCCAGCACGATCCGCGCGCCGTGCCGGTGCGCGACCTCGGCCAGCTCGGCGACCGGGAAGAGCTCGCCGGTCACGTTCGAGGCGCCGGTCACGCACACCAGCCGAGGCCCGTCGCCGGACCCGGCGAGCGCCGCCTCCAGCGTCGCGACCGCCTGCGCCGGCGATGCGGGCGCGGCCAGTTGGGTCACCCCCGCGTGCCGCCGCCACGGCAGCAGCGCCGCGTGGTGCTCGGTCTCGAAAACGAACACCCGGGTGCCGCGCGGCAGTACGGACGCGAGCAGGTTGAGCGAGTCGGTGGTCCCGCGAGTGAACAGCAGCGTGTCGTCGGCCCGCAGCCCCAGGAAGCTCGCGACCGTGGCCCGGCTCTGCTCGTACAGGTCGGTGGACAGCTGGGACAGGTAGCCCGCGCCCCGGTGCACGCTGCCGTAGTACGGCAGGTACGCGGACACGTCGTCCCACACCCGTTGCAGACACGGCGCGCTCGCCCCGTAGTCGAGCGCGGCGTACTCGACCTCGCCGCCGGTCACCAGCGGAACGAGCACGTCCCGGCCGACCACGGGCAGCGGGGCGGTGATGGCGACGTCACAGTCGGGGGCGGCGGCGGAAGCGGTGTCGACGGTCATGGCGAAACTCCTCGGCAGGCACGGAACACCGAGGCGAATGTCGGTTAGTCGACATCGAAACGCGCCGGATGATCCGCTGGCGAAAAAATGTGGTCCTGCGGGCCGACAATGACCGGCCCGGGTGACGCGCGAGAACTCAGCGCGTACGGAATAGGGCGATTCGCCCGTTTCGAGAAAGAGATTTCACGTCATCACATGCTCCCCAGGTACAGGACCCCCGGGTCACATGAAGCATCGACTGCCGTCATGCAAGGGGTCCGCGCTTGCCAGGACGCCTTACGACGCCTGACCGTGTCATCACCCGGGGCACCCCACCGCGGAGCGAGGGTTGCCGGACAGCAAGCCGGGGCTTTCCACTGTCACTCGTGACCTGAGCAGCATTATTACCGGACGGAACGCCCGGCGCAACGACGGCCCCACCGTTCCCACGTCCTGGACCGCGCGACCGCCCCGAACGACACGGCGCCGGGCGGGCCGAGCACGAGGGCACGACCCACCCGGCGCCCGAGCGCGACTAGCCCCGCGCGAACGAGCGCGTCGTGGCCACCCACCGATCGAGCGCGGCCTGCGCGGCCCCCGAGTCGATCGCGTCGGCGGCCCGATCGATCCCGGCCGCCAACTGCTGGGTCAGCGACCCTTCTCCCGAGCCCAGCGCGGCCAGCGCCGCAGCCGAGTTCAACAGCACCGCGTCCCGCACGGCGCCCTTCTCCCCGGCGAGGAGCTTGCGGGCGACCTCCGCGTTGAACGCCGCGTCACCGCCGCGCAACGTCTCGATCCCGTTCAGCGCGATCCCCAGGTCGCGCGGGTCCACCCGGTCCTCGCGCACGTCGCCGTCCCGCACGATCCACACCTGCGACGTGGTGGTGACGGTCAACTCGTCCAGCCCGTCGTCGCCGCGGAACACCAGCGCGGTCGCGCCGCGATCGGCCAGCACACCGGCCACGATCGGCGCCATCCGCAGGTCCGCGACCCCGATCGCGTGGAAACGCACCCGGGCCGGATTGGTCAGCGGCCCGAGGAAGTTGAACGTGGTCGGCACACCCAACTCCCGACGCGCCTGCGCGGCGTGCCGCAACGACGGGTGGAAGCGCTGCGCGAAGCACAGCGTGATGCCCGCCTCCTCGGCCGTACGGGCCACCTGATCCGGGGTCAGGTCCAGCACCACTCCGAGCGCTTCGAGCACATCGGCGGCCCCGCTCGACGAGGACGCCGCCCGGTTGCCGTGCTTGACCACCGTCTCGCCCGTACCCGCGACCACGATCGCGGACATCGTCGAGATGTTCACGGTCCGGGCCAGGTCGCCACCGGTGCCGACGATGTCGACGGTACGGCCGGGCACATCGATGGTCGACGCGTGTGCGTACATCGCCTGCACCAGGCCCGAGACCTCGTCCACCGTCTCGCCCTTGGCCCGCAACGCGATCACGAACCCGGCCACCTGCACCGGCGTCGCCTCGCCGGTCATGATGTGGTCCATCGCCCACGCGGTCGCGTCGGCAGGCAGGTCGTCGCCCCGCATGAGCGCCGCCAGGAGGTCCCGCCAGGAATGGGCCGCCGGGTTGCCGCCGCTCTTGTTCGTAGAGGTCGAGGCGCCCATGGTCCGCTCCCGCTGTGTCATCGGATAAGTCCGCGACAGCGTACCCACCGCGCCCGTTGCGGCCGGGCGGTTATCCGGGATGCGGTCAGGCCGGTTGACGTCCCGCGATCCGGCCGCGGATCAGGTCGGCCGCGGCGTCCGCGAGCGTGCGCGGGTCCAGCGGGTGGGCGACCACCGCGTCCGCGCGACACCACGTGGCCAGCCACGCGTCCTGTGGGCGGCCGACCAGGGTCAGCACCGGCGGGCAGTTGTAGATCTCGTCCTTGAGCTGACGGCACACGCCCATGCCACCGGCGGGCGCGGTCTCCCCGTCCAGGATCACCAGATCGATGCCGCCCTTGTCCATCGCCTCGATCACGGCAGGCTCGGTGGCGCACTCCAGGTATTCCACGAACGGCACGTCGACGGCGGGCCTGCGCCCGAGCGCGAGGGTGACCTTCCGACGGGTGTTGCGGTCGTCGCTGTACACGAGGACGGTCATGGTCTCGCCGCGCGTCATGTCCACCTGCCTGTGTCTGGGCTGCGTGTCTTCGGGGCTGCGCATGTTCAGGGCTGCGTATGTCAGGTACGGGGGCAACACTCGGATCGACCCGGATGTTAGCGCTTTTCGGCACGAAAATGTGCGCCTCGTCACGCCCACGCCCTTCCGGTCCCGCCCCTCCGGCCTCGACCGCACCCTCGACTCACCCGCGCGCGAGCACCTCGTAGCCCTCGGCGTCCCCGCCCAGCCGCTGCGCGAGACCCGCCATCCGGGTCCGCTCCCGGGCCGGCTCAAGGCCGGTGAGCACCTGCTGTCGGGAGATCAGCACCCGCAGCGGCCGCTCGTCGGGGGCCGGCGCCGCCACCGCCCAGCCGTCCGGCGTCAGGATCCGGGCCGCCTCGTCGGACGCCGCCAGGTCGGGCAGTGTGAGCACGTGCCGCATCACGAACACACCGGTCTCCACCGCCACCCCGGCCGCCCGCATCTCCGCGACCACCGCCGAATCGGCCCGCGCCGGATCGAAGCACGAACCGACGACGGTGAGCGTGCCGTCGTCGACGAGCACGGGAGCAGGCTCCGGCCGCCGGCGACGCAGGAAACGTTCGAGGATCATGCCGCGACGCTACTCGGCCGCGTCGGCCGACCGCGGTTCGGGCCCGTGGGCCACCCGGACGGCTGAATCGGCCTCCTCCGTTCGGGCAGAGTCACCCGGAAGAGTGCTCTTCGGCACGGATTTTCCGGCGACGTCGAGGCCCGCCAGCGCATCGCCGCCGGCCTCGGCCGCCTCGCGCGCCAACCGCTCCTCGCGCGCCTTACGGCCCGCCTCGATCAGTTCGAGCCGATCCAGCCGGCGGTCCTCCCGGACGGCCTCACGCTCCGACGCCCGAGCCCACTGCACGAACAGCACCAGGAAGACCAGCAGTCCGATGATGTCGCCGCTGCCCCACAGGATCCCGCCCGCCGTGCCCTGGTCCGAGAGCGGACTCGCGCCCCAGTCCCGACCGAGGTCGTTGTACCAGTCACCGGCCAGCACATTGGACGAACTCATGATCGCGATGCCCAGCCACGCGTGGAACGGCAGCGTCGCGAACACCGCGAGCAACCGCATCGGATAACTCGCCCGCGGCATCGGGTCCAGCCCCAGGAGTGGCCAGAACCACATACAGCCGATGATCACGAAGTGCACGTGATTCATGTCGTGCATGAAGGTGTTTCGCAATGTCAGCTCGTACCAGGGCGTGAAGTACAGGGCGAACGGGTTGAGCACGAAGACGAAACCGGCGAACGCCGGGAAGGTGACCACCTTCGCGTATCTGCTGTGCAGCAGGGCGTTGAGGCGATTGCGCCACTTGGCCGGCAGCGTACGCAGGGCGAGTGTGATCGGTGCGCCGAGCGCCAGGAAGATCGGCGTGATCATCGCCAGCACCATGTGCTGGACCATGTGCACGCTCAGCAACACGGTGTCGTACGCGGCCAGCGCGGACTCGGTCGCCAGCAGGAAGGTACCCAGCCCCAGACCCAGGAAGGACAAGCTCCGCCATCGCGACCACGAGTCCCCACGGGCCCTGAGCTTGTGCACCCCGTACAGATAGAGGCCGCCGAAGAGCATCGCGACCACAATCGGGATCGGCTCGAACACCCACCCGGTCAGAAGCCGAACAGGGGTCAGTTCCGGCGGTACGTTCCCAGGGGTCGCGTGTGCCAGAAACATCCCGGCATCGCCTGTAGAGCCACTCACGGAACCAGAGCCTAACCCCGACACGTTCTACAAGGGTTACCCCCCGAAGTGTGGGCAGATCCGGCGACCGCAATAATGGCCGCCGTGGCGACAGCAACTGCACTAGAAACCGGGCCCCCCTCACACGGGACACACGGGACACTCAACCGTCCCAACTTG
This sequence comes from Embleya sp. NPDC005575, assembly GCF_040605455.1. NCBI lineage: Bacteria > Bacillati > Actinomycetota > Actinomycetes > Kitasatosporales > Streptomycetaceae > Embleya > Embleya sp. NPDC005575. The sequence continues at coordinate 5,645 of NZ_JBEXCV010000104.1, forward strand.
GTCAGCATCGGCACGATCGTCTGGTTGGCGTCGGAGCTGATGTTCTTCGCGGCTCTGTTCGCGATGTATTTCACGATCCGCTCCGTCACCGGGGCGGACGCTTGGCGTGAGCACGCCGGTGAGCTGAACATCCCGTTCTCGACGGGCAACACGACGATCCTCGTGCTGTCCTCGCTCACCTGCCAGCTCGGCGTCTTCGCGGCCGAACGCGGTGACGTCAAGAAGCTCAGAATGTGGTTCGTCATCACCTTCGTGATGGGCGCCGTCTTCGTCGGCGGCCAGGTGATGGAGTACACCGCCCTGGTCAAGGACGGAACGACGCTTTCGTCGTCGGCTTACGGTTCGGTCTTCTACCTGACCACCGGCTTCCACGGCATGCACGTGACAGGTGGGCTCATCGCCTTCCTGTTGGTCCTCGGACGCACCTACGCGGCCCGACGATTCACGCACGAGCAGGCCACGGCCGCAATCGTCGTCTCGTACTACTGGCACTTCGTCGACGTGGTCTGGATCGGTCTGTTCTTCACGATCTACGTCATCAGGTAGACGTCCCGACACTCACTACGCAGACGACATTGGACCGGGGTTTTCCGTGAAAAAGCTCTCCGCGCGGCGACGCCACCCCTTGGCGGCGATCGTCGTACTCATCTTTGCGCTCGCGGCTACCGGGGGGCTGTACGCCGCGTTCGCGCCTGCCAAGAAGGCGGAGGCCGACGACTCCGCCTCCATCGCCGTCGAGGCGGGCAAGAAGCTCTACCTGAGTGGATGTTCGACCTGCCATGGGCTCGACGCCCAGGGCTCCACCGACGGCCCCTCCCTGATCGGCGTCGGCGCGGCCGCCGTCGACTTCCAGGTATCGACCGGCCGGATGCCGCTTCAGCAGCCCGGCGCGCAGGCGCCGCGCAAGCCCGAGGTGTACACCCCGGCGCAGATCCAACAGCTGTCCGCGTATGTGGCCTCCCTCGGCGTCGGGCCCAAGATCCCGACGGCGAACATGTACGCGCCCGACGGCGACATCGTCAACGGCGCCGAGTTGTTCCGCACGAACTGCTCGCAGTGCCACAACTTCTCCGGTGAGGGCGGCGCCCTGACCGAGGGCAAGTACGCTCCGCCGCTGAAGGACGTGGACCCGAAGCACATCTACGAGGCCATGCTCTCCGGCCCGCAGAACATGCCTTCGTTCCCGGACAGCACGATGCCCGAGCAGCAGAAGAAGGACATCGTCACGTACGTCCACGAGACGACCAAGAAGGAGCCGAACCCCGGCGGCCTGGGTCTCGGCCGCCTCGGCCCGGTCTCCGAAGGTCTGTTCGGCTGGATCATCGCGCTCGGTCTGCTCATCGGATGCGCGATCTGGATTGCCGCCCGGACCCCCAAGGCCAGGACCAAATGAGTAGCCAGGACAAGTCTGAAGTGCCTGAAGAGCACCTGCCCGAGGTACACGCCTCGGCACATGTTCCGGCGGAAGGCGACCCGTTCGCCGACCCCGGCCTGCCGGCTCACGAGCCGCGCGTCACCGACATAGACGAGAAGGCCGCCAAGCGTGCCGAACGTCAGGTCGCGTTCCTGTTCGTGATCTCGATGTTGTCCACGATCGGTTTCATCTGGGCATACGTCGGCATCGACAAGCGCCGCATCATCGACATCTTCTTCTTCGGGAAGATCGGTGCCCAGAACCTCGCGCTCGGCGGCTTCCTCGGCCTCGCGCTGTTCTGCATCGGCGCCGGCGCGATCCACTGGGCGCGCACGCTGATGACGGACGAGGAGATCGTCCAGGAGCGGCACGAGTTCACCTCGGACCCGGAGACCCGCGAGTACGCGATCCGCGAGTTCACCCAGGGTGCCGCGGACTCGGTGATCGGCCGTCGGCCGCTGATCCGGCGCACGATGATCGGCGCGATGGCCTTGGTGCCGCTGTCCGGCGTCGTGCTGCTGCGCGACCTCGGTCCGCTGCCGGGCACCAAGCTGCGGCACACCGATTGGAAGCCGGGTGTGGAGCTCATCAACGAGGCGACCGGCCTGCCGATCAAGCCGGACGACATCGTCAAGGGCTCGCTGACCATGGTGCTGCCCGACGGCCTGGTCGAGAAGTACGGCCCGGCCGGCCAGAAGGAAGAGCTCTCGCACGGCTGGCTGGAGAAGGCGGGCATGTCAGCGGTCCTGGTGGTCCGCCTGGAGCCCGAGGACATCAAGTCCAAGAAGGAACTGGCCTGGGGCTACGAGGGCATCGTGGCGTACTCGAAGATCTGCACCCACGTGGGTTGCCCGATCGGCCTGTACGAACAGCAGACGCACCACCTGCTGTGCCCGTGCCACCAGTCCACCTTCGACCTGGCGGACGACGGCAAGGTCGTGTTCGGCCCGGCCGCACGCTCGCTGCCGCAGTTGAAGATCCATGTGAACGAGGCGGGTAACCTCGCCGCGACACAGGACTTCACCGAACCGGTCGGCGCGAGCTTCTGGGAGCGTGGCTGATGTCGAGCGAACAAGCCAAGGGTGGGGCGAACAAGAGCACCCCGATCCCGGACAACGCGACCGTTCGCGCGGTCGACGCGCTGGACAGCCGGCTGGGCATCTACGGCGCGGCGAAGAAGAACCTGCGCAAGGTCTTCCCGGACCACTGGTCCTTCATGCTCGGTGAAGTGGCGCTGTACAGCTTCATCATCCTGCTGCTGACCGGTGTCTTCCTGACGCTGTTCTTCAAGCCGAGCATGCAGGAGGTCGTCTACGACGGCTCCTACGTACCGCTCCAGGGCATCCACATGTCCCAGGCGTACGCCTCGACGCTGGACATCAGCTTCGACATCCGCGGTGGTCTGGCGATGCGTCAGATCCACCACTGGGCCGCGCTGATCTTCGTATCGTCGCTGTTCGTGCACATGTTCCGGATCTTCTTCACCGGGGCATTCCGCAAGCCGCGCGAAATAAACTGGCTGTTCGGCTTCCTGCTGCTGGTGCTGGCCATGGTCAACGGCTTCACCGGCTACTCGCTCCCGGACGACCTGCTCTCCGGCACCGGTCTGCGGATCGCCGAGGGTGTGGTCCTGGCCATCCCGCTGGTCGGCACGTACCTACAGTTCTTCCTGTTCGGCGGGGAGTTCCCGGGCGAGGACATCGTGCCCCGCCTGTTCACCATCCACGTGCTGCTGATCCCGGCGATCATGGTCGGTCTGGTGACCGTGCACCTGATCCTGGTCTTCTACCAGAAGCACACCCAGTTCCCCGGCCCGGGCAAGACCGAGAAGAACGTGGTCGGCCTGCCGCTGCTGCCGGTCTACGCGGCCAAGGCCGGTGGCTTCTTCTTCATCGTGTTCGGCATCACCGCCGCCCTCGGCGGCATGGTGCAGATAAACCCGATCTGGGCCTACGGTCCCTACAACCCGGGTCAGATCACCGCGGGCTCCCAACCGGACTGGTACATCGGGTTCCTCGAGGGATCCCTGCGCATCATGCCGAACTGGGAATGGAACATCTGGGGCCACACGCTCAGCTTCAACGTGCTGATCCCGTCCCTGATCGTGCCCGGCGTGCTGTTCACGTTCCTGGCGTTGTACCCGTGGATCGAAGGCTGGATCACCGGCGACAAGCGTGAGCACCACTTGCTGGACCGCCCGCGCAACATGCCGGTCCGCACCGGCCTGGGCGTCGCCTGGATCGTGTGCTACGGCGTGCTGTGGGTCTGCGGTGGCAACGACATCATCGCCACGCACTTCCACCTGTCGATCAACACGATCACCTGGATCGGCCGCTTCGCGTTCTTCATCGCGCCCGTGCTGGCCTACCTGGCCACGGTGCGGATCTGCAAGGGTCTGCAGCGGCGCGACCGGGACAAGGTCCTGCACGGTCGCGAGACCGGCGTGATCAAGAAGCTCCCGCACGGCGAGTTCGTGGAGATCCACGAACCGCTGGACGCCGGGGTGCGGCACACCCTCACCGCCCACGAGCAGCCGAAGCCGTACGCGCTGGAGCCGGCCGAGGACGAGAACGGGGTGGCCCGCAAGGTCAAGCGTTCGCAGAAGCTGCGTTCGAAGATGTCGCACTGGTACTTCTCCGAGCCGATCGAGAAGCCGACGGCCGAGGAGTACAAGGAACTGACCAGCGGACACGGTCACCACTGATGCGACCGGGGCCGGGCTGCTGACGCCACATCGGCACGACCCGTAGGACGCGCAGGAACGACGAAGGGCCCCACCGGATCTCTCCGGTGGGGCCCTTCGCGTTGCGCCCCGCAGACGGCCGTACAGCGCTTTCGGGGAGGTGCCGCGCGGCCGTCTCAGAGCTGCCGGGTGGTGGCCGCGCCCGCCGCGCTGTGGGTCAGCCACTGCGACCAGTCCAGATTCCACTCGCCGTAGCCGTTTCCGAACGGCTCCATGGTCTTGGCGTCACCCGTGTTCACCACGGTGACCACGTCGCCGACCTTGACCTGGTCGTAGAACCACTTGGCGTTCTCATCGCTCATCCCGACGCAGCCGTGGCTCACGTTGTCACTGCCCTGCGCGTTCACCGACCACGGCGCGGCGTGCAGGAACTCGCCGCTCCAGGTGACCCGGGTGGCCCACGAGACGTCCAACCGGTAGCCGTCGCTGCTGTTCGCCGAGATGCCCACGGTGGTGCCGTCCATCAGCACGTGCGGGGCCTTGCCGAGCACCACCTTGGTGCCCGAGCGGGTGGTGAAGCCGGACTTGCCGGTGGTCACCGGCACCGTCTTGAGGTCCGTGCCGTTGCGCTTGACCGTCATCGTGTGCGCCGCGGAGTCCACGGTCGCGACCAGGGAGTCGCCGACCTCGAAGCCGACCGGCTTGCCCGGCCCGCCGTACACACCATTGCCGAAGTCGACGCCGAGCAGGCTGGTGGCCACCGAGACCCTGGTGCCAACCGGCCAGTACTCCCTGGGCCGATAGCGCACGGTCTTGTCGTCCACCCAGCCCCAGGCGCCCTCGACCGGCGTGGAGGCGGACACTTGGAGCCGCTTCTCCACCTCGGCGCGCTGTGCGGGATCGGTGACCGGATTCTCCAGCGTGACGGAGATCGGCATGCCCACCCCCACCTTGGCGTCGGCCTCCGGCAGCACCGAGTCCACATGCCGCTCCGCATCCGGTGTGAGCGTGGTGAATGTCTCGGTACGGGTCGCGGTCAGCCCGAACGCGTCGACCGCCGCCGCGGTCAGCGTGTAGGTGGTGCGGTATTCCAGCGGTTCGAAGTTGGACCAGGTCTCGTCGCCGGCCGCGTTGCCGCCGGGCACCGGCTTCCCGTCGGGGCCGGTCAGGCTCACCGCGTACAGCCGGCCGTCGCTCACGGTGACGGTGATCGGTCTGCCCGGCTGCGCGGGTCGATCCGGGCGCACGTCCACCGTGAGCCGGGCCACGCTCTTGGCGGGCCGGTCGATCTCGGCGCCCCGCTGCTTCTCCCACGTCCCGCAGCCGGTGACGAGCACGAGTGGCAGCGCCGATGTGAGTACCCAGCCGATCCAGCGGAGGCGAACAGTCCTGTCCCGATTCACTCTGGACCTCCAGCCGTGCTCAACGAACGCGGTCTGCCCGTGCTCGTCGAGCGCGGGATACGCGGAGTTGTTGCATCGAGAGTGGCCGGGAGCGCCCTGCTTCATTCATCCAAAAGCACAAACCGCCCGATCGCGTGATGCCGACCACCGGCCGGATCGCGCGATCGGGCGGTTCGCCCTACCGTGTGAAACCACGTGCATGGAACAGCGTGCGCATGGAACTTTCGTGCGTGAAGCCGCTCAGCCGGCCGGAGTGCCGGTCGCCCCGCCGCCGAGCGCGCTGCCCTTGACCCAGGTCGCCCAGTCGACGCTCCAGCCGCCGAGCCCGTTACCGGGCTTGACGGTCTTGTCGGTGCTGTTGATCACCTCGACCGGGTCACCCTGGGTGACCAGATCGAAGAACGTCTTGGCGTTCGAGGCGCCCAGCCCGATGCAGCCGTGGCTGTCGTTCTGCCGACCGAACTTGCCGTCGTTCCAGGGCGCGCCGTGCGCGTACGTGCCGGACGCGGTCAGGTGCACCGCGTGTCGGACGTTCTTCATGTTGTACGCGCTGCCCAGCCCGACCGTCTCGGAGTCCATCGTGATGCCGTCGACCTTGTCCAGGACGACCATCGTGCCGCCCCAGGTCGGGTAGTTGGGGCCGCCGGCCGAGATCGGCAGGTCCTCGATCTGGGCCCCGTCCTTCGTGACCACCATGTGCTTGGACTTGAGGTCCGCGGTGGCCACCAGGGAGCGCCCGATGGTGAACTTGATGTCCTTGGTCTGCTTGCCGTAGACGCCCGGCGCCGCCTTCGCGCCGGTCAGGTTGGCCTTGAGGTTGACCTTCGTACCGCTCGCCCAGTACTTCTCCGGGCGGTAGTCGATCCGGTCGTTGCCGTCGAGGTCCTTGAGCCAGGACCACGAGCCCTGCACCGCCGGCTCGGAGACGACCTTGAGGTTGCGCTCGATCGCGGCCTTGTCCTTGATCGGCTCGTTGAACTTGAGCGAGATGATCGCGCCGACACCCCATGTGCTGTCCGGCTCGATGTTGAAGTCGGCCACGAACGTGTCGTCGGCGGCCTTGGTGTTGAACTTGCTCTGCGCGGTGACTTCGGCGCCGTCGGCGTTCGCGGCCTTGGCCGCCACCGTGTAGGCACCGCCGTTGGCCAGCGGTGCGGCCGGCTTCCAGCCGATGCCGTCGGGGCTGATCTGCCCGTCCACGGTCTTGCCCTTGGCGTCGGTGACCACGACCGAGGTCAGCTTGCCGCCGGTCGCGTCGACCTTGAGGGCGCCGTCCGTCTCCACGCTCTTGGTGCCGTCGGCGGGCGTGATCGCGATGGTGGCGGGTGCGGCCGCCGCCTTCTTGTTCGGACCACTGCTCGAACCGCCGGAATTGCCCCCGGTCCCCCCTGGACTGGTCTTACCGCCGTCGGACGAGCAGCCTGCGATGAATATGAGCGGCGCCACCATGAGTCCCGCGAAGAGGCGTATGCCGCCGCCCGCTGCCCCCGTGCGCGATGCTCCGTGTATCCGGGGCACGCGTGTTCCTCCCTCGTCCTGGAACTCCCTTGCGTCCATTTGACGCTTCGACCCCCGGTCCGGGTTGCCGCAACCGGCGAACGGTCACACACCGGTGACAATTCGGGGGCGTCGAGGAGTCCTCTGTAGATACCACACAAGGCCGATCACCCATTCGGGTGATCGGCCTTGTGGCGAAACCGTATTGCGAAGGTTGCGAATCGGTAGTGCTAGTAGCGCTGGTCCGCACCCCGGTAGAACTCGAAGACCCAGCCCCAGACACCGATCGCGACGATCGGCGCGGCGAACATCGCCAGCCACCAGCCGAAGATGACGCCCAGGAACAGCAGCGCCGAACCGACCGCCAGCATCAGCGGCTGCCAGCTGTGCGGGGCGAAGAAGCCCAGTTCGCCGGCGTCGTCGGCGATCTCGCCCTCTTCGTTGTCCTGCGCGAGCAGGTCCATCCGGCGCGCGGTGAAGATCAGGTAGAACCCGATCATCAGCGACAGACCGAAGGTCAGCGACAGCGCGGTGGTGCCGGTCGGGTCCTCGGAGAGCACCCAGTAGATGATCGTCACCGGCAGCAGGAACACGGCCAGGACGGCGAACAGGACACCGTTGAACTTCACTTCTCGGCTCCCTTCGCCAACTCGGGCGATGCCTCGGAACGTTCGTCGGTGAGGTACTCCAGGGCGGCGATCTCCGGGTGGTGGAGGTCGAACGCGGGAGCCTCGGAACGGATCCGCGGAATGCTCGTGAAGTTGTGCCGAGGCGGCGGGCAGGAGGTCGCCCACTCCAGCGAACGGCCGTAGCCCCACGGGTCGTCCACGGTGATCTTCTTGCCGTACTTGTGCGTCTTCCAGATGTTGTAGAAGAACGGCAGGATCGACAGACCCAGCAGGAACGAGCCCAGGGTCGAGATCGTGTTCAGCGTGGTGAAGCCTTCCGAGTCCAGGTAGTCCGCGTACCGGCGGGCCATGCCCTCGGCACCCAGCCAGTGCTGCACCAGGAACGTGGTGTGGAAGCCGATGAACAGCGTCCAGAAGGTGATCTTGCCCAGCCGCTCGTCGAGCATCTTGCCGGTGAACTTGGGCCACCAGAAGTGGAAGCCCGCGAACATCGCGAACACCACGGTGCCGAACACCACGTAGTGGAAGTGCGCCACCACGAAGTAGGTGTCCGAGACGTGGAAGTCCAGCGGCGGCGAGGCCAGGATGACGCCGGTGAGGCCACCGAATGCGAAGGTCACCAGGAAGCCGACGGTCCACAGCATCGGTGTCTCGAAGGACAACGAGCCGCGCCACATGGTGCCGATCCAGTTGAAGAACTTCACGCCGGTCGGTACGGCGATGAGGAACGTCATGAAGGAGAAGAACGGCAACATGACCGCGCCGGTCGGGAACATGTGGTGCGCCCACACGGTGACCGACAGGCCCGCGATCGAGATGGTCGCGGCGATCAGGCTCTTGTAACCGAACATCGGCTTGCGCGCGAAGACCGGGATGATCTCCGACACGATGCCGAAGAACGGCAACGCGATGATGTACACCTCGGGATGGCCGAAGAACCAGAAGAGGTGCTGCCACAGGATCGGTCCGCCGTTGGCCGGATCGAAGATGTGTGTACCGAACTTGCGGTCGGCCTCCAGCGCGAACAGCGCCGCGGCCAGGACCGGGAACGCCATCAGGACCAGGACCGAGGTCAGCAGCACGTTCCAGCAGAAGATCGACATCCGGAACATGGTCAGACCGGGCGCGCGCATGCAGATGATCGTGGTGATGAAGTTGACGGCACCGAGGATGGTGCCGAAGCCCGACATCGCCAGACCCATGATCCACATGTCGCCGCCGATGCCGGGCGAGCGGATCGAGTCGGACAGCGGCGCGTACGCGAACCAACCGAAGTCGGCGGCACCCTGCGGGGTGATGAAGCCGGCCACCGCGATGATCGAGCCGAACAGGTAGAGCCAGTAGGCGAACATGTTCAGGCGCGGGAACGCGACGTCGGGCGCGCCGATCTGCAGCGGCATGATCCAGTTCGTGAAGCCGGCGAACAGCGGCGTCGCGAACATCAGCAGCATGATCGTGCCGTGCATCGTGAACGACTGGTTGAACTGCTCGTTCGACATGAACTGCGTACCGGGACGGGCCAGCTCCGCGCGCATGAGCAGCGCGAGCACACCACCGATGCAGAAGAAGACGAAGGAGGTGATCAGGTACATCGACCCGATCGTCTTGTGGTCCGTGGTCGTCATCCACTTGATGACGATGTTCCCGGGCTCCTTGCGGCGGACCGGCGGAGGGCCGTCCGGGGCCACGGTCTGTGGCTCACTGAGGATTGTCACTCGTCACTTCTTCCCGTGCGCTTCAACGGGGGCCGGCTCGTTGATCTTGCTGCGCAGCTCGCCGGTCTGGCCCTTCGCGGCCAGCTCCTTCAGGTGCTGGACGTATTCGGCCTTGTCCACGATCTTCACGTTGAAGAGCATGCGCGAGTGGTCCACGCCGCACAGTTCGGCGCACTTGCCGCCGTACGTGCCCTTCTTCGTCGGGACGACCTCGAACTTGTTCGTTCGGCCCGGGATGATGTCCTTCTTGTACAAGAAGTTCGGGACCCAGAACGAGTGGATGACGTCCGGCGAGGTCAGGTCGAACCGGACGGACTCCTTCACGGGCAGGTAGAGCGTCGGCGGCTCGCCGGGCGTGCCCTGCTCGTAGACGTCGACCGTGCCGTCGGCCGGGTCGCCCTTGTAGTTGAAGGACCAGCTCCACTGCACACCGACCACGTTGATCACGTTGTCGGGGGTCTTGGAGAGTTCTTCGAGCTTGGTCTCGTCACGCGCGGTGAAGTAGAAGAAGACCGCGATCATGATGCCGGGGATGACCGTGTACAGAACCTCGATGGGGAGGTTGTACCGCGTCTGCGGCGGGATCTCGATCTTGGTGCGCGACCGGCGGTGGAACGCGACGCTCCACAGGATGAGCCCCCACACCACGGCCCCGACGATCAGCGCTGCAATCCAGGCGCCCTGCCAGAGCGACAGGACTCGCGGACCCTGCTCGGTGACAGGGTTGGGCAGGCCGAGTCTCGGCAGGTCCTTGGAATCGACGGAGCAGCCGGTGGCGGTCGCAATGACGAGGCCCAGAGCCAGCAGCTGCGGCACCCTGCGCCGCATCCAGCGCCGCGGCGAGCGGTCGGAGCCGTAGGGACTCACGTAGCGCCTTCCCGAATGTCTCGCCCGCGCGCGAGTCGAGGTGGGGAACTTTTCTTCCCTGGCGACCCGTTGCGCGGACAGGTATGGATGTTTCTGCGGGCCAAACCCTACTCCAGCCCTATTCGGGTCGCGCGCGGAGGTCTGGTGTGACGAGCCGGGTAGATGTGCCGGTGCGTCCGTTCGGGCGAACGGCCCGAACGCGTCCGGGATTCGGGTATTGGCTACCGTCCGACCCATGGCGTATTTCGACGCGGCCTCCACCGAACCACTGCACCCGGCTGCGAAAGCGGCCTTCCTGAGCACTCTCGACGAGGGCTGGGCCGATCCCGCACGCGGTTATTACGACGGACGACGAGCCCGAATGCTGCTCGACGCGGCGCGGGAGACCGTGGCGTCCGTGTTGGGCACCCGATCCGATGAAGTGTCATTCACCACATCCGGGACACAGGCGGTCCAGTTGGGCATGCTCGGGGTGCTCGCGGGCCGCCGCCGGGTGGGCACGCACCTGGTCGTCGGCGCGGTCGAACACTCCTGCGTCCTGCACACCGCGGACACGCACGCGGCTCGTTCGGAGCAGCGCGGAACGGTCGCGGAAATCACCCGGACGGGGGTGGACCGTACGGGACGGCTCGACGTGTCGGCGTTCGCCTCGGCACTTCGTGCGGACACCGCACTCGCGTGCGCACAAAGTGCCAACCACGAGGTGGGCACGGTGCAGCCGATCGCCGAGGTGGTGACGGCGTGTCAGGAGGCGGGCGTGCCACTGCTCGTGGACGCCGCGCAGTCGGTGGGCCGGCTGTCGGTGCCGGACGGCTGGTCGGTGCTGACCGCGAGCGCGCACAAGTGGGGCGGTCCGGCCGGGGTCGGCCTGCTCGTGGTGCGCAAGGGCACCCGCTACGCGTCGGCGCTGCCCTACGACGAGCGCGAGGCGCGCCGGGTGCCCGGGTTCGAGAACGTGCCGGCGATCGTCGCGGCGGCGGTCGCGCTGGGTGCGGTGAGCACCGAGTCGGCCGGCGAGGATCGTCGGCTGTCCGCGCTGGTCGACCGCATCCGTACCCGCGTCCGGGAGACGGTTCCCGACGTCGAGGTGGTCGGCGATCCACTCCACCGACTCCCGCACATCGTCACGTTCTCCTGCTTGTACGTCGACGGCGAGGCCCTGCTGACCGAACTGGACAGGGCGGGCTTCGCGGTGTCGTCGGGTTCCTCGTGCACGTCCTCGACCCTGACCCCCAGCCATGTCCTGGAGGCGATGGGCGTGTTGTCCCACGGCAACATCCGCGTGTCGCTGCCGCGCGGTACGGCCGAGGCCGAGGTGGACCGCTTCCTGGCCCTCCTCCCCGGCCTGGTCGCAGGGCTCCGCGCGGTGGTCGCGCACACCCCCGCACCCACGCCAGCGGCGACCGAGGAGGGCGTGGTCGTCGACGCCCTCGGCCGGCGCTGTCCGATCCCGGTGATCGAGTTGGCCAAACGCATCCTCGACGTCGAGGACGGCACGCTGGTCACGGTCCTGTCCGACGACGAGGCCTCGGCCCTGGACATCCCCGCCTGGTGCGAAATGACCGGCAACGAATTCATCCACACCGAACCCCGCCCCCAAGGCAACGCCTACGTGGTCCGCCGCCACGCCTGACCCCACCAAAGCGGCCTCAAACGCCGGCCGGGCTGAAGTCACCCAACCGGCGCTTGAGGCCAACCAGCCCGGCCGGCGCTTGAGGCGAAACAGCCCCGCCGGCGCTTGAGGCGAAACAGCCCGGCCGGCGCTTGAGGCCAACCAGCCCCGCCGGCGCTTGAGGCGAAACAGCCCGGCCGGCGCTTGAGGCCAAGCGAAGGCGGAAGCCGAGCCGCGTCAGGAAGCCAAGTGCGCCGACACCTCTGCGGCCGCAACATCGCCGTAGGCCTTCGCGAACCGCCCCAGGAACGAGGCCCGCCGCAACGAATACTCCTGCGTCCCGACCGTCTCGATGACCAGCGTCGCCACCATGTTGCCGACCTGCGCCGACCGCTCCAGCGACAACCCCCACGAGATCCCGGACAAGAACCCGGCCCGGAACCCGTCACCCACACCCGTCGGATCGACCTTGGCGTCCTCCGCGGGACAGGGCACCACGATGGTCTCCTCGCCCGCCTGCTCGACCTTGACCCCACGCGACCCCAGCGTGGTGACCCGGACGCCGACCTTCTTCAGGATGTCGGCCTCGGACCAGCCGCTCTTCTGCACGATCAGCGCGCTCTCGTACTCGTTGGTGAGCAGATACGTGGCGCCGTCGATGAGCCGACGAATGTCCTCCCCCTCCATCCGGGCGAGCTGCTGCGAGGGGTCGGCCGCGAACGGGTAGCCGCGCTCGCGGCACTCGTCGCTGTGCCGCAACATCGCCTCGGGGTCGTTCGCGCCGATCACAACGAGATCCAGGCCGCCGACCCGATCGGCCACCGGCCGCAGTTCGATCTCGCGGGCCTCGCTCATCGCGCCGGTATAGAAGGACGCGATCTGGTTGTGCTCCTCGTCGGTCGTGCACACGAACCGGGCGGTGTGATGGGTCGGCGAGATGTGCACGGACTCGGTGTCCACATGGTGGCGATCCAACCACGAACGGTAGTCGACGAAGTCCGCCCCGGCGGCGCCGACCAGGATCGGCGACAGCCCCAGACACCCCATCCCGAAGCAGATGTTCGGCGCGACGCCGCCACGCCGGATGTCCAGCTTGTCGACGAGGAAGGACAGCGAGACCACGTGCAGCTTGTCCGAGACGAGCTGGTCGGAGAACCGACCCGGAAACGTCATGAGGTGGTCGGTGGCGATCGACCCGGTCACGGCAATGCGCATGGCGCGTGTCTCCTATGTGGAGGACGGGGAGAGTGGCGTACGGGGAGTACGAGAAGGGGAAAACTCGCACACGTTATCCCACCTCGGTCGGGCACCCCGTCGAAAACTACCGGTCGGTAGACCGTGCCGTCACGCTCCGTGCGACTTACGCTGAAGATCCCCATCGCAAGGAGTCATGAAATGTCCCCGATGCCCGTGATGCCGTCCCAGGCCGAGCCCGAGACGCTCGCCGACCTGCGCGGTGACTGCCGTCACATCGACGCGTCGTGGACCACGCCGGGCCCGGAGCGCACGCCCGCGAAGACCGCGCCCGTCGGTTCGCACGCCCCCGCCACCGATGTCCCCGCGCACGGCGCGACGCTGGTCGCGGGCATGTCCGAGTACGGCGACTGACCACCGCTCGGGGGAACCGCACCGGCTCGACCCGCGTCGAATCGTCATGCGTACCCACGGTGAGCACGACGAAGGAATTCGACCCGAACCCACCGCGCGCCGGCGGCCGTTGATCGTCGGGCTCGCGATCGTTGCGGTACTCGGCATCGGCGGCGGCACCTGGGCGGTGCTCGGCAACGAGAAATCGCCCCGCACGACCACCGCCGACCCCGGCGCCGGCGCGTCGATCGAGCCCGTCGCCCCGGGCGGGGCAGCCGTACCGACCCGACCGGGCGCGCCCGCCTCCGCGAACGCCGCCGGCCCGGACACCTCGACATCCTCGCCCAACCTGCCCGCGGGCACCCCGCACACCTATTACCCGGCCCAGCACAACACCCGGTTCAGCCGCTACGCGGTGGACCCGGACGGCCGCACGCTGACCGCCTGGCTGTGGGGCGGTCAGTGCGAGACCGACCGCCTCGTGGTCGCGAGCGAGTCGGCGACACAGATCGCCATCCGCGTGGAGGTCACTCCCACCGCCGACATGTGCACGGACATGGCTGTGGAGAACAAGGCGAACGTGACCCTTCCCACATCGCTGGGTGCGCGCACGCTCGTCGACGCCGACACCGGCGCGCGCATCACGCCGGGCGGCAACCCCTTCTCGGCCGGCTGACCGGACCCGCACGCGACGACGCCGCGCCGACCCTTGCGGGTCGACGCGGCGTCCGAGTTCAGCGGGGGGCGAGGCGGCGAATCAGTGGAACGAGTCACCGCAGGCGCACGAGCCGGCCGCGTTCGGGTTGTCGATCGTGAAGCCCTGCTTCTCGATCGTGTCCACGAAGTCGATCGTGGCGCCGCTCAGATACGGCGAGCTCATCCGGTCCGTGACGACCGAGACACCGTTGAAGTCGGCCACGACGTCGCCGTCGAGCGAACGCTCGTCGAAGAACAGCTGGTACCGCATGCCGGAACAACCGCCGGGCTGGACGGCCACGCGCAACGCGAGATCGTCGCGACCCTCTTGCTCCAGCAGAGTCTTGACCTTGGCCGCCGCCTCATCGCTGAGGAGGATGCCACCGGTCTTGGTGGTCTCGTCCTGGACAGTCATCTGCAAGCTCCCACGTGGTGGTTCGTCATTCGTACGCCACTTCCACCCTCGGCAACCGACGGCGGCTCGGCCCTATTCCCACATCATGCTTCGGGCCCTCGCGTTTTACTCATGGTCGCACACCCCCGCTCTCGTCAACCTGACACGAACAGGATAGGATTGTTAGTGTCAATTAGACGAGAAGAGGTGCGCGCCGTGACCGCGACACACGATCTGGACCTGCCGCCCGGGGTGCAGCCGACGCCGCTCGCGCTGCTGATGCTCGGGCGCGCCGCCGACCCGCGCAGCGAACGGGGCGTCGAGTGTCCCGGTGACCTGCCCTCGCCCTCCGACCCGGACCTGGTGGCCCGGGCCCGTGCGGCGAAGGAGCGGCTCGGCGACAAGGTGTTCATCCTGGGCCACCACTACCAGCGCGACGAGGTGATCGAATTCGCCGACGTGACCGGCGACTCGTTCAAGCTCGCACGCGAGGCGGCGGCCCGTCCGGACGCGCCGTACATCGTCTTCTGCGGTGTGCACTTCATGGCCGAGAGCGCCGACATCCTGACCTCCGACGAGCAGCAGGTGATCCTGCCGGACCTGGCGGCGGGCTGCTCGATGGCCGACATGGCCACCTCGGAGCAGGTCGAGGAATGCTGGGACGTGCTCGCCGACGCGGGCATCGCGGATGTCACCGTGCCGGTCTCGTACATGAACTCGTCGGCCGACATCAAGGCGTTCACCGGCCGCAACGGCGGCACGATATGCACGTCCTCCAACGCCAAGCGGGCCCTGGACTGGGCCTTCGAGCAGGGCGAGAAGGTGCTGTTCCTGCCCGACCAGCACCTGGGCCGCAACACCGCTGTGCTGGAGATGGGGCTGAGCCCGGACGACTGCGTGCTGTACAACCCGCACAAGCCCAACGGCGGCCTCACCCGCGAGCAGCTGCGCGCGGCGAAGATGATTCTGTGGCGCGGACACTGCTCGGTGCACGGGCGGTTCGACGTGAGCTCCGTGGAGGAGGTGCGCGCCCGGATCCCCGGGGTCAACGTGCTCGTGCACCCGGAATGCCGGCACGAGGTGGTCACCGCGGCCGACTACGTCGGCTCGACCGAATACATCATCAACACGCTGGACACGGCCGAGCCGGGTTCGGCGTGGGCGATCGGCACCGAACTCAACCTGGTCCGCCGGGTGGCTGCGGCGCATCCCGACAAGCAGGTCGTCTTCCTGGACAAGACGGTGTGCTTCTGCTCGACGATGAATCGGATCGACCTGCCGCACCTGGTGTGGACGCTGGAGTCGCTGGCCGAGGGCAACGTGGTCAACCGGATCCGGGTGGACGCGGAGACCGAGAAGTTTGCCAAGGTCGCGCTCGACCGCATGCTGGCCCTGCCGTAACACGTGAGCGGGCGGTGTGCCTCGGGAAGCTCCCGGGGCACACCGCCCACACGCAGCACGAAGGAGCGGTAGTCGCGTCAGCCCGGGATCAGACCGTCCGCGCTCAGCATCTTCCTGACCTCGTCCACATGTGCGTCCTCGGCCGGCAACAGCAGGTCGGAGGGCACGATCTCGTCATCCGGCACCGCGGTGCCGACCTCGCGGACCTTGGACAGGAGCGCTGTCAACGCCGCGCGGAAGGCGGCGTCGCCGCCGCCCTCGATCGCGGCCTGAAGCTCGTCGTCGACCCGGTTGAGCACATCCAAGTGCTCCGCCGCGACGTCGAGCTGGCCCTCACCCACGATCCGCACGATCATGTGCCGTCTCCCTGCTTGTCGAAACGCGGCCGGGGCTGTCCGGGGCCGATCGCCGGCGGCGGGGTGCCACCGGAGAGCTCGGCCTTCATCCGCTCCAGCTCCAGTTCCACGTCCGACGTGCTGGACAAACGCTCCAGCTCCGCGGTGATGTCGTCCTTCGCCATCCCGGTCGGGTCGTCGAGCGCGCCCGAAGCGAGCAGCTCGTCGATCGCGCCCGCCCGGGCCTGCATCTGCGCGGTCTTGTCCTCGGCCCGCTGGATCGCGAGCCCGACGTCGCCCATCTCCTCGGAGATGCCGGCGACCGCGCCACCGATCCGCGCCTGGGCCTCGGCGGCCGTGTAGGTCGCCTTGATCGTCTCCTTGCGGGTACGGAACGCGTCCACCTTGGCCTGCAGTCGCTGCGAGGCCAGGACGAGCTTCTCCTCCTCCGCCTGGAGGTTCTGGTGCTGGTTGCCGAGGTCCGAGATCTGCTGCTGCACACCCGAGCGGCGCATGAGCGCCTCGCGGGCCAGATCCTCGCGACCGAGGGCCAGCGCCTTGCGGCCCTGGTCCTCGAGCTTGCCCGACTGCTGCTGCAGACCGGTCATCTGCAATTCGAGCCGCTTGCGGGAGGTCGCCACATCGGCCACGCCCCGGCGCACCTTCTGCAACAGCTCAAGTTGCTTCTGGTACGAGTAGTCGAGCATCTCGCGTGGATCCTCGGCCTTGTCGAGGGCCTTGTTGGCCTTCGCGCGGAAGATCATCGCCATTCGCTTCATTACACCGCTCATGGGCCTCGCGTGCCCCCTTCGTAGGCAACCCGTGCTGCTCCCTGAAGCCTAAATGCCCAAGCGACCTTGTGGCAGCAGGGCTTTGCCTCACTTGACGTGTTCCCGCCCGTGAGAGTTCCGCATCCACCTCGCACCGGATCCGGGGAGCCTTGAAATGTCGGCCGGCTCCAACACGTAGGCTTTGAGAGTGTTCCGACGACGTTCCCAAGCAGAGCCCGAGACCGCCGAGCAGTCCCTGGAGCGTGCCCAGGGTTCGCAGGCCGTCCGTGACCCCCAGGCCCCCAAGGGCCGCCCGACGCCCAAGCGCAGCGACGCCCAGGCCAACCGCAAGACCAAGGTGTCCGTCGCCAAGGACCCGAAGCAGGCCCGCAAGCAGGCCCGGATGCGGATGCGCGATGAGCGCGAGGCGCAGCGCCAGGCGCTGTTGACCGGCGACGAGCGGGCGCTGCCGGCTCGGGACCGGGGGCCGCTGCGCCGGTTCGCGCGCGACTACGTCGACGCGCGCTACACGGTCGGCGAGTTCTTCCTGCCCTCGGCCGTGATCATCCTGATCCTGAGCATCCTGCCCAGCCTCGCGGTGAAGAACTTCTCGCTCTTCCTGTGGATCGCGGTGATCCTGCTGATCATCCTGGACTCCATTCGGGTCAACCTGGGCTTGAAGAAGGCGTTGCGGGCGAAGTTCCCCAAGGAGAACCTCAAGGGCGTCACGCGCTACGCGCTGATGCGCTGTCTCCAGCTCCGTCGGCTGCGACTGCCCAAGCCGCAGGTCAAGCGAGGCGAGAAGGTCACATGACCACGATCACCGGGTTGACCGGCGACCTGCACACCCAGGTCCGTCGCGAATTGGTGGCCCGCCAATTGGCCGAGCACATGACGCGACTGCGCGACCGGGGCCCGCTGCGGGTGCTGGACGTCGGCTGCGGACCGGCCTCGCCCGGCATACTGCTCGCCCGCGCCGGGCACATCGTCACGTCGGTGAACACCGACACCGAGGTGCTCACCAAGCTGCACGAGGACCTGGTCCACGAGAGCGCCGACGTCCAGGGACGGATGCGCCTGGTCGAGGGCGACGGCGCGGAGGCCGGCCGGCACTTCCCGCCGGGCAGCTTCGATCTGGCCATCTGCCACGACGTGCTGGAGGCCCAGCCCGAGCCGGACGGCATGCTTGCCGCGTTGGCCCGGATGATGACCCAGGGCGGTCTGATCTCGGTCACCTCGCGCAACGCCGGCTCGCTGGCGATGCGCGCGGGCGCCGCGGCTCAGTGGACCGCGACGCTCAAGGGCCTGTCCGCGACCACGTACCCCAACCCGGCCGGCGGCACGTTGCGCGCGGACACCGTCGACGGCCTGTGCACGGTGCTCGCGGACCTGGGCGCACCGGTGCTGGACTGGTACGGGGTGGGCGTCTTCAGCGGTCTCCAGCCGGACGACGCCGAGCCGCCGCGCGGCCAGAAGGCGTGGACAAACCTGCTCGCCTGCGAGGAGGACGCGTCCCGCCGCGATCCGTACCGGCTGATCGCGCCGGTGCTGCACCTGGTCGCCGAGAAGACGGTGCGCTGACCAACGGTCACCGAGAGCACGGTGCGCCGGGATACCGGTGTGAGTGCTGGGGGCGGTGGTGCGGCCGTCGCCGTGTGGGGCCGACATAGGGTGTTCGCATGGAATTCCGACACCTCGGCCGCAGCGGTCTCGAGATCAGCGAGATCGCCTACGGCAACTGGCTCACCCACGGCTCCCAGGTGGAAGAGGACGCGGCGCTCGCATGCGTGCGGGCCGCGCTCGACTGCGGGATCACCACGTTCGACACCGCCGACGTGTACGCGGAGACGCGTGCGGAATCGGTGCTGGGTCGGGCGCTGAAGGGCGAGCGCCGCGAGGGCCTGGAGATCTTCACCAAGGTCTACTGGCCCACCGGCCCCGGTCGCAACGACCGGGGTCTGTCGCGCAAGCACATCATGGAGTCGATCGACGGTTCGCTGTCCCGCCTCGGCACCGACTACGTGGACCTCTACCAGGCGCACCGCTTCGACTACGCGACGCCGCTGGAAGAGACCATGTCGGCCTTCGCCGACGTGGTTCGCTCGGGCAAGGCGCTGTACATCGGTGTCTCCGAGTGGAACGCCGAGCAGATTCGCGCGGGCGCCGAACTCGCCCGCGAGCTGCGGGTGCCGCTGATCTCCAACCAGCCGCAGTACTCGATGTTGTGGCGGGTGATCGAGGCCGAGGTGGTGCCGACCTCCGAGGAACTGGGACTGGGCCAGATCGTCTGGTCGCCGATCGCGCAGGGCGTGCTCACCGGCAAGTACCTGCCGGGGCAGCCGCCGCCCGCCGGATCGCGCGCCACCGACGACAAGGGCGGCCAGGACTTCGTGTCCCGGATGCTCACCGACGACGTGCTCACCCGGGTGCAGCAGTTGCGCCCGCTGGCCGACGAGGCCGGGCTCTCGCTCGCCCAGCTCGCCGTCGCGTGGGTGCTGCAGAACCCGAACGTGTCGGCGGCGATCATCGGCGCGTCCCGTCCGGAGCAGGTGCACGAGAACGTCAAGGCGGCCGGCGTCACGCTCGACGAGGGGCTGTTGACCAAGATCGACGTGATCCTGGACCCGGTGGTCAGCCGGGACCCGGCGCTCACCCTGAGCCCGACGACGCGCCCGTAGCGGTCGCTTGAGATGATGAGAGGCGCGGCCTCGGCCGCGCCTCTCGCATGCTCGTTCGCGGGAGGGATCAGCCCTCGGCAGCGCGCAGGCTCATGTGCTCGTACACGACGGCATCGTCCTCGAGCAGGCTCACCTGTTCGATGCCGGCCGCGAGCAGGTCCTTCCAGGTCTCGCCGAGCCAGCTCTCCGCGTCCGACTGATTCGTGAAGTCCTCCGCCTGCGGTCCGTCGACCGGGGCACCGTCCGCGTCCTCATACCGCCACACCCACGACATGTCGGGCTCCTCACCTCGGGATCTCGGACCGTCATAAGACCTGCCCAGTAGATCAAGCCCGACCACCTCATAGCCAGGAGCACGACGACACCCATGGAGCTGACGCTGCTCGGCACGGCCGGTCCCAGGGGCTGGCCCCAGCCGTTCTGCACCTGTGCCTCCTGTCTGGGGTGCACCGGTCCTGTGGTGCGCGGACCCGCGTGCGTGCTGCTCGACGGCACGCTGCTGCTCGACTGCGGGCCCGAGCCCGCGCACGCGGCCGCTCGGGCCGGTCACCCGCTGACCGGGGTGCGGCGCCTGCTCCTGAGCGGTCCGGCCGAGTCCGCGCCGCTGGCCTGGCTGCCCGCGGCCGGGCTGACCGAGGTGATCGCGCCGTCCGGACCGCCGACCTGGCTGCCCGCGCCCTCGGCGGGCGGGCCGCACTGGCGACAGGTGGCCGAGGAGGACACGTTCGACCTGGACGGGCATCGCATACGGGTGTTGCCCGGCGGTACGCCCGGGCGTGTCGCGTACGAGGTCACCGGCACCGACGGAACGCGACTGTTGTACGCGCCGCCCTCGACGCTGCCGCCCGAGGCCGAGGCGGTCCGGGCCTGGACGCGCGAGGGCGGGCACTACGACGTGGTGCTCCTGGACGTGGTCTCGTGGCCGGAGCGGCTGGCCACGCTGCGCCGCGACGGTGCGGTCACCGAGGACACCGACGTACTCGCGATACACCTGTCGCACGAGTCGCCACCGGGCGAGGAACTGCACCGCCGGCTGGCCGCGTGGGGGGCCCGTGCGGTGCCCGACGGCGGCCTGGTCCGAGTCGGCGCGGACGCCTCGCCCGCCCCGCGCCCGCATCGCACGCTGGTCCTGGGCGGCGCCCGCTCGGGCAAGTCGGCGGAGGCCGAACGGCGCCTGGCGGCCTGCCCGGACGTGCTCTACGTGGCCACCGGCGGCACCCGCGAGGGCGATCCCGAATGGGCCGAGCGGATCGCGCTGCACCGCGATCGGCGCCCGGACACCTGGAGCACCGCGGAGACGGTCGAGCTGACCCGGCTGCTCGCCGAGGCCCGGCAGCCGCTCCTGGTGGACTGCCTGTCGTTGTGGCTGACCGCGGTGATGGACGCGCACGGCGCGTGGGACGACGCCCGGTGGGCGGCGGGCGCGCGCGAGGCGGTACGGGCCGACATCGCCGCGTTGGCAGCAGCGTGGCGGGCCTGCCGGGTCCCGGTGGTCGGTGTCAGCAACGAGGTCGGCAGCGGCGTGGTACCGCCGACCTCGGCCGGCCGCCGCTTCCGCGACGAACTCGGCCGACTCAACGCCACCATCGCCGGCGAATCCGACGAGGTGCTGCTGGTCGTCGCCGGCCAGGTCCTCACCCTCCGCAGCCTCCCCCGCCGCGCCAGGCACGCGGCCTCCTAGCCGCCGACCCACGAGGCCGCGGTCGCCCCGCCCCGCCGCGGTGAACCCGTGGCCACCCCACATGACGGCAATGGGCGGGGCGGGCGGTCGACACCAAACCCGAGCCCATCAAGACGCGATCGCAGCGCCCCGGCCGAGGCGACCGAAGCTCCCGTCGCCGCCGGCTCGGGTGCACAACTACCCTGACCAGGTGACAATCGACCTCGACTCCCTGGCCGCACAGGTGGAGCGCCCCGACGACGACGCCCGCGCCCGCGTGCGCGAACACCTCATCGCCGTGACGGGCGCGCCGAGCGCCTACGGCCGACTCGAAGAGCTCGCGATCTGGTTCGCCTCGGTCCAGGGCGGCAAGACCACCGCGCCCATCGCTGCCCCTCGCGTGGTGCTGTTCGCCGCCGACCACGGCGTCGCCGCCCACGACGTGTCGGTGCGCCGTCCGGGCTGGACCGCGCGCGAGGTGCGGGCCGGCCTCGACGGCACCTCGGCCGCGGCCACGTTCGCGGCGGCCGTCGGCGCACCGGTCCGGATCGTCGACATCGCCGTCGACGCCGAAACCGACGCCTTCCCCGAGCATGTCTCGCGGGACCGGATCCGCCGCGCCTCCGCACCCGTGGACACCGCCGACGCACTTGCTCCCGGCGAGGTCGAGCGGGCGTTCCAGGTCGGCATGGACACCGCCGACGCGGAGATCGACTCGGGCGCCGACGTGCTGCTGCTCGGCTCGCTGGGCGCCGCCGCGACCACCCCGGCGGCGGTGCTGATCGGCGCGCTGACCGGCATGGACGCGGCGGCCGTGATCGGTCGCGGCTCCGGCATCGACGACGCGACCTGGATCCGCAAGTGCGCCACCATCCGCGACGCGCTGCGCCGGGCCCGTCCGGTGCTCGGCGACCCGATGCGCCTGCTCGGCGTCTCCGGCGGGGCCGACTTCGCGGCGATGACCGGGTTCCTGCTCCAGTGCTCGATCCGGCGCACCCCGGTGCTGTTGGACGACGTGGCCACCGCCGCGTCCGCACTGGTCGCGCAGCGGATCTCGTACCGTTCCCCCGACTGGTGGCTGGCCGGCCACGTCACCCCCGAGCCGGGCCACGTCAAGGCGCTGGACCGGCTTGCCCTGGAACCCGTACTGGACTACCGGGTCAGGGGCGGCGAGGCGGTCGGCGCACTGCTGGCGCTGCCGGTGCTGCGCGCCGCGGTCGACCTGGTGGCCCGGGTGCACCCCGCCCCGTGAGCTCGGGTACCGCCTCGGCCGGGCTGCGTCTGGCATTCGGCATCCTGTCGGTGATCCCGGTCCGGGTCGATCGGGTGGACCGCCCGGCGGCGGGCCGGGCGATGGCCTGCGCGCCGCTGGTCGGTCTGGTCCTGGGCGGCCTGGCGGCCGGTGTGCTGGCGCTCGCCGCCCGGGCCGGCACCGGCGCGCTCACCGCCGCGGCGCTCGCGGTCGGCACCCTGGCGCTGCTCACCCGCGGGCTGCATCTGGACGGCCTGGCCGACACCGCGGACGGCCTCGGTTCGGCCAAGCCCGCACCGGACGCGCTGCGGATCATGAAGGCGTCCGACATCGGCCCCTTCGGTGTACTGAGCCTGTTGTTCCTGGTGTTGGTCGAGACCGGCGCACTGGTCCGGCTCCAGCAGCACGGCTCGGGACCGGCCGCCGCGGGTCTGGTGCTGGCCGCGGTGACCGGCCGCGCGGCGCTGTCCCTCGCATGCGGCCCGGGGGTGCCCTCGGCGCGGCCCGACGGGCTCGGCGCGATGGTCGCCGGCACCGTCGGTCGTGCCGTGCTCCTCGCCTGGTCGCTGGTCCTGGTCGCCGCCGCCGGGCTGTACGCCGTGGTCCGGGACCCCGCCGAAGGACTGCGTGCGCTCGGCGCGGCGGGCGCCGGACTCGGCGCCGGCGCCCTGCTGTTGCGGCACACCACCCGCCGATTCGGCGGGATCACCGGCGACGTGCTGGGCGCCGTGGTGGAGATCTCGGGGTGCGTCGCGCTGCTGGTCGTGTCCACTGGCTGAGACGTTTGCCGGGAAGGCGTGAAATGCTGGACGCGAACGTATCTTCCATACGGCTCGTCACCGCTCGACGAGGCATCCCGAACAAGGATCGCCGCGTCGGTGCCCCACCGATCGTGCGGGCACTCGGCACCCCCGAGAAATGAGAGACAGGACACTCGTGACCACACTGAGTATCGGCTCCACCGCGGCCCTTTCCCTGCGTGCCGACGTTCTCGTGATCGGCTCCGTCAAGGGCGAGGACGGCGCCGTTCTCGCCGCGGGCAGCGAAAGCATCGCCGCGGCGTTGGACGGCCGACTCACCGACACCCTGTCCGCCCTCGACGCCACGGGCGCCGAGGGCGAACTACACCGCGTCCCGACCTTCGGCGCGGCCAAGGCCCCGCTCGTGCTGGTGATCGGCCTCGGCGAGCAGCCCACCGACGGCTTCACGCACGAGACGCTGCGGCGTGCCGGCGGCACTGTGGCCCGGGCACTCGCGGGCGTCAAGAAGGCGGGCGTGGCCCTGCCGCTGGCCGGTGCGGAGGCGGTGGGTGCGTTCGGGGAGGGCGTGCTGCTCGGCGCGTACTCGTTCGAGACCTACCGCGAGACGTCGCGCGAGGGCCGCAAGGACGCGGTCAAGGACGTCGTGCTGCTGGGCATCAAGGGCCGGGACAAGGCCGCCAAGGCCGCCGTGGAGCGCGCCGGGATCACCGCGCAGAGCGTGAACCAGGCCCGCGACCTGGTCAACACCCCGCCGAACGACCTGAACCCGAAGGACTTCGCCGCGATCGCGGTGGACACCGGCAAGAACGCCGGCTTCAAGGTCGAGGTGCTCGACGAAAAGGCGCTCGCCAAGGGCGGCTTCGGCGGCATCCTGGGCGTCGGCCAGGGCTCGGCCAACAAGCCGCGCCTGGTCCGGCTGGGCTACACGCACGCCAAGGCCAAGCGCACCATCGCGCTGGTCGGCAAGGGCATCACCTACGACTCGGGCGGCATCTCGCTCAAGCCGGCCGGTTCCAACGAGACGATGAAGATGGACATGGGCGGCGCGGCGGCCGTCCTGGGCGCGGTCGCGGCCGTGGCCCGGCTGGGCCTGGAGGTCAACGTGACGGGCTGGCTCGCGCTGGCCGAGAACATGCCCTCCGGCACCGCGACCCGTCCCGGCGACGTGCTGCGGATGTACGGCGGCCGCACCGTCGAGGTGCTCAACACCGACGCCGAGGGCCGGCTGGTCCTGGCCGACGCGATCACGCGTGCGTGCGAGGAGTCGCCGCAGATGCTGATCGACGTCGCGACGCTGACCGGCGCGATGATGGTCGCCCTGGGCAACGACATGTACGGGATCATGGCCAACGACGACACCTTCCGTGACGCCGTCCACGACGCCGCGACACGTGTGGGCGAGCAGGCCTGGCCGATGCCGCTGCCGGCGGACATGCGCAAGCAGATGGACTCGCCGATCGCGGACCTGAAGAACATGGGCAACTCGCGGATGGGCGGCGGTCTGATCGCCGGCATCTTCCTCCAGGAGTTCGTGGCCGACGGCGTCAGCTGGGCGCACCTGGACATCGCCGGTCCGGCGTTCCACGAGGGCGAGGCCGGCGGCTACCGGCCCAAGGGCGGCACCGGCGTGGCCGTGCGCTCGCTGCTCCAGGTCGCGCAGGACGTGGCGGACAACCGGATCTGACCCCCGGGCCGGTGTCGCGGCCGGGAACCGGGCCGGTTCCCGGTGCCCACCCGCACCCGTTCGGTCCGGCTCGGCCGGGGCACGCAGGCGCCCTGGCCGGGCCGGCGGTTCGACCCGGGTAGGTGGTTCGCCCGAACCGGGCGGGCGGTTCGACCGGATCGGTCAGGATCCGGCGGCGGACTGCCGGCGAGTCCACTCACGCATGCGCGTGGGGTAACCCACCAGGGCGGCCTCGTACACCGGGATGCCCAGCTTGCGCGCGAGCGTGCGTGCGGCACCGGGGTCGGTGACCCGACGGCGGGTCCACTCGCCGGTGTCGGCGATGAACACCACCGTCGTCCCGCTCAGCGCGGTCACCGGTTCGATGTACGCCTCGACTCCCTTGCGGCTGCGCGCGAACTCGCTCAGGTGCGCCGCCGCGGCGGCGGCCTGCCTGCGATCTGGCGCATCCGCGCCGGCACCGCGTTTACGTCGGAACAGCCCCACGGGGATTTCCTTCCTGTCGTACGCGCATGTCGTCCGCGTCGGTCCGCCGCGGAGGTCGTGATCGTGCCGGAACAACGAGCCGCAACGACACGTTGTGCCCCCGATCCGCCATTTCGGCGCGGCCCTTGTGGGACAGGCAACACCGGGGCGGAGTGCTCGGTCGCTCCCGACAAGTGGGAGGATGTTGTACCGGCACTTGAGACCTTCCACAAGAAGGGGGTGCTACCCGCCGCGTCCCGCGCGGGTGGGCATCGCAATCACAGGAGGACGTGACGTGGCGAACGACGCCGGAGCCGTTTTCGATGTAGTCATTCTCGGAGGCGGGAGCGGTGGCTATGCGTGCGCCCTCCGCGCGGCCGAACTCGGTATGCGGGTCGTCCTCATCGAAAAGGGCAAGCTCGGCGGCACGTGTCTGCACAACGGCTGCATCCCGACCAAGGCGCTGCTTCACGCGGGCGAGGTCGCGGACCAGACCCGTGAGAGCGAGCAGTTCGGCGTCAAGTCGACGTTCGACGGTATCGACATCGCGGCCGTGCACGCCTACAAGGACGGCGTCATCTCGCGCCTGTTCAAGGGCCTGACCGGACTGATCAAGAGCCGCAACATCACCGTCGTCGAGGGCGCCGGCAAGCTCGTGTCGCCGACCGCGGTCGAAGTGAACGGACAGCGCTACGAGGGTCGACACGTGGTACTCGCGACCGGCTCCGTGCCCAAGTCGCTGCCGGGCCTGGAGATCGACGGCAACCGGGTGATCAACAGCGACCACGCGCTCGTGCTCGACCGGGTCCCGCAGTCCGCGGTGGTCCTGGGCGGCGGCGTGATCGGCGTCGAGTTCGCCAGTGCCTGGAAGTCCTTCGGTGTGGACGTGACCATCGTCGAGGCGCTGCCGCACCTGGTGGCCCTGGAGGACGAGGCGAGCAGCAAGCTCCTGGAGCGCGCCTTCCGCCGGCGCGGGATCAAGTTCGAGCTCGGTGCGCGCTTCGCCGGTGTCGAGTACACCGACGCGGGCGTCAAGGTCTCGCTGGAGAACGGCAAGCAGATCGAGGCCGAGCTGCTGCTCGTCGCCGTCGGTCGCGGCCCGGTCTCGGCGGGCCTGGGCTACGAGGAGGCCGGCGTCGCGATGGACCGCGGCTACGTCCTGGTCGACGAGTACTGCGCCACCGACGTGCCGACGATCTCGGCCGTGGGCGACCTCATCCCCACCCTCCAACTCGCCCACGTCGGTTTCGGCGAGGGCATTCTGGTCGCCGAGCGGATCGCCGGGCTCAACCCGGTGCCGATCGACTACGCGGGCGTGCCGCGCGTGACCTACTGCGACCCGGAGGTGGCCTCGGTCGGCCTCACCGAGGCGCAGGCGGTCGAGCGCTACGGCTCGGACAAGCTCGCCACGATCAGCTACAGCCTCGGTGGCAACGGCAAGAGTCAGATCCTCAAGACGACCGGCCAGGTCAAGGTCGTCTCGGTCAAGGACGGCCCGGTTGTCGGCATCCACATGGTCGGCGCCCGCATGGGTGAACTGACCTCGGAGGCCCAGCTGATCTACAACTGGGAGGCCCTGCCGGCCGAGGTCGCCCAGCTCATCCACCCGCACCCGACGCAGTCCGAGGCGCTTGGCGAGGCCCACCTCGCGTTGGCGGGCAAGCCGCTGCACGTCCACGACTGACGACGCGCCCCCAATCGCGCAACCGTCATCCAAGACACACGCCTTGAAGCGTTGAGAAGGAGTCATTGACCCATGCCGGTCTCCGTAACACTGCCCGCGCTCGGCGAGAGCGTGCAGGAGGGCACCATCACCCGCTGGCTCAAGCAGGAGGGTGAGCGCGTCGAGCTGGACGAGCCCCTGCTCGAGGTCTCGACCGACAAGGTCGACACCGAGATCCCCTCCCCCGCCGCCGGCATTCTGGTGTCCATCAAGGCCCAGGAAGACGACACGGTCGACGTCGGCGCCGAGCTGGCCGTGATCGACGACGGCACCGGTGCCGCGGCGCCGGCTGCCGCGCCGGCGCAGGAGGCTCCGGCTGCTCCGGCGGAGCCGGCCCAGGCCGCGCCCGCCGCTCCGGCCGCGCCTGCCGCTCAGGAGCCCGCCCCGGCTCCGGCCGCCGCCCCGGCCGC
>NZ_JBEXCV010000105.1:0-32388 GCF_040605455.1 Embleya sp. NPDC005575
CGACGCGCAGACCTGGCAGTCGATGGGCGGCAACGGGGTGGCAAGTCAGGCACCTGCCTCCGAGCAGACATATCGGGCGCCGCCTCGTGCGGTCGCCGGCGGCCGGTCAGCAGGTCGGCGAAATCGGCGACCACCCGGTCCGGCGTCGGCCGTCGATCGGCGCGGCGGCGCAGGCACGACTCGACCAGCGGCAGCAGTGCGTCCGGCAGCCCGCTCAGGTCCGGGTCGCGGTTGCGCACGGCGTTCATCACCCGCATCGCGCTGCCCTCGTACGGTGCGTGCCCGGTGCCCGCGAAGAGCAGTGTGGCGCCCATCGCGTACACGTCCGAGCGCACGGTGCCGGACTCGCCCTCGATCTGTTCGGGGGCCATGTACGCGATCGTGCCGACCAGATTGACGGTGTCCTGGTCCTCGGCCAGCGCGAGCCCGAAGTCGATCACCTTGGGGCCGTCCAGGGTGACCAGGATGTTGCCGGGGGCCAGATCGCGGTGCACCAGGCCGGCGCCGTGGATCGCGCCGAGCGCCTCGGCCACGCCGGCGGCCAGCCAGCGCACCGCGTCCGGTGGCAGCGGGCCGCACTCGTCGACCACTTCGCGCAGTGACGGCGCGGGCACGTACGCGGTGGCCAGCCACGGCCGTGCGGCCTCCGGGTCGGCGGCCACCATGGCGGCCGTGAACACCCCGCTGACCAGCCGGGCCGCGTGCACCTCGCGGGCGAACCGGCGGCGGAAGTCCGGGTCGTGGTCCAGCTCGGCCAGGATGGTCTTGATCGCGACCAGGCGTCCCGCGGGGGACAGGCCGAGGAAGACCCGGGCCATGCCCCCCTGGCCGAGTCGGGACAGCACCCGGTAGGGCCCGATCCGGCGTGGATCGTACGCGTCCAGGGGGGCCGGGCCCCGCCTCCTGGCATCGCTCACGCAACGTCCCCCCCGGCCACCCGATCGTGTGCCCTCATCATGGCGCCGCATGGGTGACACTCGTAGCGGGAAGCCGAAACGCGTGCACCGTTGCGACGATGACTCTGGGCATCTCGACCCGCCACCCTGGGTCAGGTGACGCGGCTCACGGTTTGTCGCTCGGGTGGGAGGTGGCTGCGAGCTCGCCTCGTGCGCCTGCTATTCGTACTGATGCACACATGTCACAAAGACCGGAACCGCACGGACACGATCCGGGTGGCTGCCGGAGCCTGAGCCGAGAAGTAGGGGACCCCCATGAGCGAGGACTCGGTAGTACTGCGCCACCAAGGAAACGAGCACACTTTCCCGCTGGTCGAGGGCACCATCGGCGACACCGCCGTGGACATCTCGACACTTCGCGCCAAGACGGGGCTGGTGACCTACGACGGAGGGTTCGTCAACACCGCCGCGTGTAAATCGGCGATCACCTTCATCGACGGCGAGGAGGGCATCCTCCGCTACCGCGGTTACCCGATCGAGCAGATCGCCGAGCAGGGCACGTTCCTGGAGACGGCGTATCTGCTGATCTACGGCGATCTGCCGTCCGCAAGCGCGCTGGACAACTTCCGCGACGAGATCACCCAGCACACCCTGCTGCACGAGGACGTCAAGCGGTTCTACGACGGCTTCCCGCGCGACGCGCACCCGATGGCGATGTTGTCGTCCGTGGTCTCCGCGCTGTCCACGTTCTACCAGGACAGCCACAACCCGTTCGACGAGGAGCAGGTCCGGCTCTCGGCGATAAGGCTGTTGGCGAAGCTGCCGACGATCGCGGCCTACGCGTTCAAGAAGTCGGTCGGCCAGCCGATGCTCTACCCGGACAACTCGCTCGGCTACGTCGAGAACTTCCTGCGGATGACCTTCGCGGTCCCGGCCGAGTCGTACAAGGCCGACCCGGTCGTGGTGGACGCGCTCGACAAGCTGCTCATCCTGCACGGCGACCACGAGCAGAACTGCTCGACCTCGACGGTGCGACTGGTCGGCTCCAGCCAGGCGAACATGTTCGCGTCCATCTCGGCCGGCATCAACGCGCTGTGGGGTCCGCTGCACGGCGGCGCCAACCAGCAGGTGCTGGAGATGCTGGAGCAGATCAAGAACGAAGGTGGCGACATCGACTCGTTCGTGAACAAGGTGAAGAACAAGGAAGACGGCGTGCGCCTGATGGGCTTCGGCCACCGGGTGTACAAGAGCCGCGACCCGCGCGCGACGATCATCAAGAAGGCCGCCGACGACGTCCTGTCCCGGATGGGCAAGAAGGACGAACTGCTGGACCTCGCGATGCAGTTGGAGGAGCGCGCCCTCGCGGACGACTACTTCGTCGAGCGCAAGCTCTACCCGAACGTGGACTTCTACACCGGCCTCATCTACCGGGCGATGGGCTTCCCCACCGAGATGTTCACGGTGCTGTTCGCGATCGGTCGGCTCCCGGGCTGGATCGCGCACTGGCAGGAGATGATCGCCGACCCGAAGGCGAAGATCGGCCGCCCGCGCCAGGTGTACACCGGCGTCGCGCTGCGCGACTACACCCCCATCGGTGCCCGCTGACCCGCAGGGCACACGCGAAAACGATCTTGGAGTCGAGGGACTCGAACCGCGGTTCGAGGTATTCGGCTTCAAGATCGTTTTGTTGTCCGGACCGACTCCGGGCGGGTGGCCGGCGAAGCGGGACGAGCCGCTCGGCCGGCTCCGAGTGTGCGGGCCGGCCGGGCGCGTCGTGCGATCGTGCCGAAAGCGCGCCGGAGTCGCTCGTGGGCGGTGCAGCGCACTCGATCGACTCCGGTGCGAAGACTGTACGGCCACTCCCGATTGATCGGTAGGTTTGTTACCCGAACGTGATCCACGAAGGGGACCCGTCCCAGGGGCCGAGAGGTGAACGAAGTCGCGTCGTGGTCAGCCGGTGGACGTCGCCACCGAGGGGCCCTTCCCGGTGGCCGCGTCGAGTACGTACAGATGCCGGTCGGCACTCCCCACGAAAAGCAGCCCGTCGGCCACGACCGGCGAGGTGACCCGACCTCCGGTGGTGAAGCGCCAGCGGGGCTCGCCGCCCAGGCCGACCGCTATCACCGAGCCGTTGCTGCTGCCCGCGTACACGATGTCGTCGGCGACTACCGGTGAGGTGACCCACCCTTCGGCGCCGAACCGCCATACGCAGCGCGTGGTGTTGACGTCGACCGCGTACAGCCCGCCGTCGCCGCTGCCGAAGAAGGACAGGTTGCCGGCCGTGGCGGGCTGGGCGACCGGGCCGCCCGCACCGAACCACCCGCGCATCGCACCGTCGGTGGCGTTGAGCAGGTAGAGGTACTGGTCGGTGCTGCCGACGTGCACGATGCCGTTCGCCACGGTCGGCGAGGACACCCAGCCGCCGGTGGCGAAGCGCCACCGACACCAGCCGGTCGCGGCGTCCAGCGCGTACACGCAGCGGTCGCTGGAGCCGAAGTAGACCGTGCCGTCCACGACGGTGGGCGAGGTGGCCCAGCCGCCGGTGGGGAAGCGCCAGCGACATCGGCCGGTGGCCGCGTCCACGGCGTACAGCGCGTTGTCACTGGAGCCGAAGTACACGGTGCCGTCGGCGACCACGGGGGCGGCCACCACTTCGCCTCCGGTGGGGAAGCTCCAGCGCCACTGACGCGAGGTCAGCTCCAGCGCGTAGACATGGTTGTCCTGGCTGCTGAGGTACATCAGCTCGCCGTCCACGGCGGGCGGGTGCGACCAGCCCGACGAGTCGAACCGCCACTCGCGGGTGGCCAGGTGCAGGGTGTGCAGCCCGTTGTCGTTGCTGTGCACGTGGACGCGGGCGGTCCGCCCGGAACCCGCGCGCACCGGCGGGGTGAGGATCTCCCCGGTCGCGGTGAACCGCCACACCGGCGAGGTCTCCATACCGCCGGTGGGGGTGCGCGGCGGAGTGGGGTGCTGGCGCGGCACGTCCGGCCCGCTCTCCGGCCATGTGACCGGAGAGTTGGGTATCGGCGCGGGCGGCCTGGCCACCCGTTCGGTCGGCAGTGCCGGCGACGGGGACGACGTGGACACCTGTCGCCCCGCGACCGGACGCGGGCCGCCCGGCTGCCCGGTCACCGGCGTGTTCGTCGGCGGCACCGGCGGTCGGGGCGGCGGCTTGCGGGTCGGGTTGGTCGGCGGGCGCTGCGGCGGTGGCGGCGCGGGCCGGTGCGTCTCGGGGCGCGGCGCCGGGCGCGGTTCCTCCCGCACCTGGTTCGGCAGCTTGCCCATGTTGTTCGGGTCCGGGCGTACGTTCTCCGGCAGCTCGGGACGCTCCGGCTCGACCAGTTCGCGCACCGGCGGCGTACGCGGGCCCATCGTCGGGCGGTACTGGCTCTCGAAGCGCTGCACCATCGCCGACGCGTTGTCCGGCAACTGGCTGTCCGCGTCGCTGTCGTCCAGGAGTGGCGCGAGCTGGTTGAGCAACTGGGTCGGGCTCGGCCGGTGTTCCGCGGCGCGCTGCATGCACAGGTTGACCAGACCGGTCAGCTCCGGCGGCAGCCCGTCCAGGTCGGGGGAGCCGGTGACCAGGCGCAACAGCGCTTCGGCGGGCTTGCGGTCGGGGTAGGGCGAATGC
This sequence comes from Embleya sp. NPDC005575, assembly GCF_040605455.1. Taxonomy (NCBI): domain Bacteria; kingdom Bacillati; phylum Actinomycetota; class Actinomycetes; order Kitasatosporales; family Streptomycetaceae; genus Embleya; species Embleya sp. NPDC005575. Next base: position 4,528 of record NZ_JBEXCV010000105.1, read on the forward strand.
CCGGTCGCGGCGTACACCAGCGTCGCGCCGAGCGAGAACATGTCGCTCGCGGGCGTGATGTCGCGCACACCCTGCGCCTGTTCCGGCGACATGTATGCCGGCGTCCCGACCGCGACGCCGGTCATGGTGAGCGAACCGAAGTCGGCGGCGCGCGAGATGCCGAAGTCGATGACCTTGGGCCCGTCGCTGGCCACCAGCACGTTGGACGGCTTCAGGTCGCGGTGCACCAGCCCGGCGGCGTGTACGGACTCCAGCGCCTCGGCGATGCCCGCGGCCATCCAACGCACCGCGCGCGGCGGCAGCGGGCCGCACGCGCGGACCAGGGATTCGAGCGAGGGCGCGGGCACGTACGCGGTGGCCAGCCACGGCACCGCGGCGTCCGGATCGGCGTTGACCACGGCGGCGGTGAACACGCCGCTGACCCGGCGGGCCGCGGCCACCTCCTGTGCGAAGCGCGCGCGAAAGCCCGGGTCGCCGCCCAGTTCCGAACGGATCGTCTTGATCGCGACGAGTCGCCCGAAGGGCGAACGCCCCAGATAGATGCGGCCCATGCCACCGGCACCGAGTCGGCCGAGCACCACATAGGGACCGATCCGTTCCGGATCCCCCTTGGCCGGTGGCTCACCCGGCCATCCGTGTTCCGTCACAATCCCCCCGAAGTCGCCCCACCGCCCATCATCCCCGCCGAGCGGCCGTTTCGACAGGAACAGGCGGGAGGAGTGCCACGGCGCCGGTCGTCCCGTCGTCGCGATATTGGTGCCCCGGGGTGGAGCACCCGCTGCCTGTCGCAGGGTACCCGCCTGCCCGGTCTGCCGCCCACGCCGCGTCCCGCTTCGGCCGAAACACAGGGGATTCCCCCAGACGCCGATCACGAAGAGTGGCCGAGGAAGCGGAAAATCCAGCTGTGATCAGCCCGAACCGGACATGTCGTGGCCACGGACGCGAACACCCGGGCTCGTTCGACGTGAACCGAGCCCGGGTGTCGCGGTACTGACGGTTTGTCAGTATTTCTGCGAGTCGGCCTAGTGCAGGGCGCCGGAGGCGTCCGTGGGCAGGTCCGACTTGCTCACCCGGAGCACCGCCACGGCGATGATCGCGGCGGCGCCGAGCATGCCGGCGCCGACCAGGAAGCCGGTCGTCTGACCGGCTGTCATGACCAGCTTGTTGACGTGGTCCAGCGCACTTTGGTCGAACTTGGGCGAACCCTTGAACAGGACCGACGGGTCGGCGAGCTTGCCCGCCTGCTTCTTGAACTCGTCCGTGCCCGCGCTCTTGCTGATCGTGGTCAGGACCGCGATCGCCACGGCGCCGCCCACCTGCTGGGTGACGTTGAGCATCGCCGAGCCGATGCCCGCGTCCTCCGGCGCGATGCCGGCCACCGCGGTGGCCATGATGGCGACGAAGATCAGGCCCATGCCCAGACCGAACACGACCATCGCGGGCAGCAGGCCCACCACGTAATTGGAGTCGTACTTCAGCAGGGACAGGTAGAACAGCCCCGCACCGGCCAGGATGGGACCCGCGGTCAGCAGCACGCGCGGCCCGATCTTGGGCAGCATCACGCTGGTGAACTGGGCCGAGATCATCACGCCCGCGCAGAGCGGGAGGTACGCCAGACCGGCCTTGATCGGCGAGTAGTCCGCGACCTCTTGCATGAAGAGCGTGAGGAAGAAGAACGCGCCCATCATGCCGCCGGCCGCCAGCGCCATGACCACATAGCTGCCGGAGCGGTTGCGGTTGCGGAACAGTCGCATCGGCATCAGCGGTCGCTCGACCTTGAGTTCGATCACGATGAAGGCCGCTGTCAGCGCCGCCGAGACGACCAGTGAAGCGATCGTCAATCCCTCGCCCCAGCCCTTGTCCGCCGCGCGGATCACGCCGTAGACCAGGGCGGTCACGCCGAGGGTGGAGGTCAGGGCGCCGGGTATGTCCAGCCGACCGCGCCAGATCGCCTTCTCGCCGGTCTTCGCGTCGTCCGGGATGGCCAGAGGCAGCGCCGCGACGAGCGCGATGCCGATGGGCACGTTGACGAACATGACCCAGCGCCAGGACAGGTACTCGACCAGAAGACCACCCATGAGGAGCCCGACCGCCGAACCCATGCCCGACACCGCCGCATAGACGCCGAACGCCTTGTTGCGTTCCGGTCCCTCCTCGAAGGTGGTGGTCACCAACGACAGGACCGCGGGGGCCACCATCGCGCCGCCGACGCCCTGTAGGGCCCGCGCGGCGAGCAACAGGGCCTCGCTGGTGGCGAACCCGCCGAGCAGGCTCGCGACGGTGAACACGATCAGGCCGAGCGCCAGCAGGCGGCGTCGGCCGAAGAGGTCACCGAGCCGACCACCGAGCAGCAACAGGCCGCCGAAGGTCAGCATGTAGGCGTTCATCACCCAGGAAAGTGACGTGTCGCCGATGTCGAGCGCCTTGCCCATGTCGGGCAGGGCGATGTTCACGATGGTCGCGTCGAGCACGATCATCAATTGGGCCCCTGCCAACAGGGCCAAGGCCAGTCCGCGGCGCGCGTGGGGCGCGTCCGCGGACTGGGATCCGGTCGAGCCGGCGACCTCGGAAGGTGCCGTCGTCATGGATTGCCTCGCATTACTAGTGGACGTGAGCGTTCTCTACGCGAATCTAGGGCTTTTGCATTAGAGAACGCAAACGTTTTCTGTACCATGGCGAGCGGAGGCGAGAGTGAGCACAGGAGCACGCGCGGGCCACATCGAGACGGCCCTGCTGGTCACCGACTACAGACAGCGCCCGCGAAAGCGCGGCGTCACGCTGGAGCGCGCGATCACCGAGGCTGTGCTCGCTGAACTCGGCGAGCGTGGCTACGGCGCGCTGACCTTCGAAGGTGTCGCGGCCCGAGCCGGGACCGGCAAGTCGGCGCTGTATCGCCGCTGGCCGGACAAGATGGGCATGGTTGCCGACGCGCTCTCCGCCGCGCTGCCGAGTCCGCAATCGCTGACGCTGCCCGGCGAGTTGCGCGCCGACCTGATCGTCTACCTGGAGACCGTCGCGCACGCCATGCACGGAGCGCTCGGCCTGGGCATGCGGGTGCTCTGCGGCGAGATGAGCCGACACCACGAGTTCGCACAGATGTGGGAGCACCGGGTGATCGGGCCGTGGCAGTCCCTCCTCGTCGAGTTGATCACCGACGCGATCGCCCGCGGTGAGGCGCGCCCGGGAGCGCTCGCCCCGGAATGCGTGCTCACCGGCCCCTCGGTCCTGTGCCAACGGTTCACCCTCACCGGCGTGCCGATGTCCCGTGCCGAGATCGAATCGCTGGTCGACAACGCCATGATGCCGATGATGGCGGCCAAGGGCTGAGCCGAGAGCGGGTCGGGGCAGCCGACCGGTCGCCCCGACCCGGTCGGTCAGTGGTGCGCGGGCGCGCCGGTGGTGGCGGCCGGGGTGCCGGTGCCGCCGCTCCCCAGTGCGAGGCCGCCGAGCGCGGATCGTTGCGGATGCGCGAGGGTGTGCATCCCGGCCGTGCCGAGCAGGAGCAACAACAAGAACGACAACCGCCCGAGCGAGGCCCCACGCCGGGCACCGGCAAGGCCGCCCCCACCAAGCACTCCCGCCGCACCCCCACCCGTCCCGAGCCAGCCGACGGCTTACCCGTACGGGGTACCCGCATGGGCGTGCCCGGCCACACGCTGCGCCCCGACCCCACTCCACCCCCACACCTGAACACGTGTCAGATCACACCCCGACGCACTTGAATGACTCGGTCAAGCAGTTCTAGGGTCCGCCCCATGGTCACCACCACCGGCTCCGCCGCACCTGACCCCGCCCTCCTCGCCCTGACCGCCCCCGGCGGCCCGTTCGCGCTCGTCGAAGAGGACGTGCTCGGCGTGCCGTTGCGCGTCCTGGCCGACCGCCCCCGGTCGATCACCGCCTTCGTCGAGCGGGCCCGACGGTTCGGCGACCGCGAGTACCTCGTGTACGAGGACCGCCGGATCGGCTTCGCCGAACACGTGCGCGACATCGCCTCGACCGCACTCGCCCTGCGCGATCGATACGGGATCGGCCCGGGGGACCGGGTCGCGATCCTGGCCGCCAACCGGCCCGAGTGGCTGACGGTGTTTCAGGCCGCCGCGGCGCTGGGCGCGATCACCGTCGGGATGAACGGATGGTGGGCCGCCGACGAGATCCGCTACGGCGTACGGGACTGCGCCCCCGCGCTGCTCGTCGCCGACCGACGCCGGCTGGAGCGGCTCGGTGGGGCGTCGGCGGCCGAGCGGAGTCTGGGGGTGCCCGTACTGGAGATCGAGGCGCACTGCGCCGCTCTGGCGGCCTACGCGCCCGACGCCGAACTGCCGTCGGGCGCCGCCGACGAGGACGACCCCGCACTGATCCTGTACACCTCCGGCACCACCGGCCGGCCCAAGGGCGCCGTACTCACCCACCGCAACGTGGTCGCGATGCAGAACCTCCAGGCGTTGCTCGCCGCCCGGGCGACCGCACGCGTACCCGCTGAGGTGCTCGCCCAGGCGCCGCCCGGGCGGTGGTTGGTGAACAGCCCGTTCTTCCACGTCTCGGGCCTGCTCGCGGGCGCGGTGGCCGCGCTGGCCGGCGGACAGACCATGGTGCTCTACAGCGGCCGGTTCGAGGTGCCCCGGTTGCTCGACCTGATCGAACGCGAGCGCTGCACCACGTGGTCGCTGGTGCCCACGCTCGGCTGGCGGGTCGCCGACCACCCGGACACCCCGACGTACGACCTGTCCTCGATCACCCGGCTGGGCGGCGGCAGCGCGGCCTTCTCGCCCGAACTGGTGCGCCGGCTCCAGGAGGTGTTCCCGAACGCGAAGGGCGCGTTCGGCGTCGGATACGGGCTGACCGAGTCCGGCGGGGTGGCCACCACCGCGGGCGCCGCGCAACTCGAGGACGAGCCGGGCGCGATCGGGACGGCCGTGCCGACCGTGGAGGTGACCGTGCACGACCAGGACGGCACACGGCAGCCGGACGGCGTGGAGGGCGAGCTGTGGATCCGCAGCCCGCTGGTGATGCTCGGCTACTGGGGCAACGACGAGGCCACCGCGAAGGTACTCACGCCGGACCGGCGGCTGCGCACCGGCGACCTCGGCTACACCCGGGGCGGCCGGCTCTACCTGGCCACCCGGCGCAGCGACCTGATCCTGCGCGGCGGGGAGAACGTCTACCCGGCGGAGATCGAACACTGCCTGGACGCACACCCCGACGTGGCCGAGTCGGTGGTGGTCGGCGTACCGCATCCGGAGTGGGGCGAGGAGGTCAAGGCGATCGTGGTGCCCGCACCCGGCGCGGCGCTCACCGCCGAGCTGCTCGGCGCCTACGTCGCGGAGCGCCTGGCCCACTTCAAGGTGCCCGCGCACTGGGAACTGCGCGGCGAACCGCTACCGCGCACGCCGACCGGCAAGGTGATCCGCGCCGTGGCCACCGGCGCCAAGCCCGCCGACCTGGTCGAGGAATGAGCAACCCGGGCGGGGTCGGCGAAGCACCGCCGACCCCGCCCGGGAACGGGTCAGTCGTTCTTGTGCAGTTCCTCGTTCAGCGCGCCCCACGACTTGGTCCGGGCGATCGCCTCGATCGTGCCGGTGACCGAGTTGCGGCGGAAGAGCAGGCCGTCGCGGCCGGAAAGCTCGGCGGCCTTGACCACCTTGCCGTCGGGGGTGGTCACCCGGGTGCCGGCGGTGATGTAGCAGCCCGCCTCGACCACACAGTCGTCGCCGAGCGAGATGCCGATACCCGCGTTGGCGCCGAGCAGGCAGCGCTCGCCGACCGAGATGGTCTCCTTGCCGCCGCCCGACAGCGTGCCCATGATCGACGAGCCGCCGCCGATGTCGCTGTGGTCGCCCACCACGACGCCCGCGCTGATCCGGCCCTCGACCATCGAGGCACCCAGGGTGCCCGCGTTGAAGTTGCAGAAGCCCTCGTGCATCACGGTGGTGCCGGGTGCCAGGTGCGCGCCCAGGCGGACCCGGGTGGTGTCGGCGATCCGCACCCCGCCGGGCACCACGAACTCGGTCATCCGGGGGAACTTGTCCACGCCGGTCACCTCGAACGGCACCCGCGCGGCCCGAGCGCGCAGCCGGGCGGCGTCCACGCCGTCGACCGGGACCGCGCCCAGGTTGGTCCACGCGACGTTCGGGAGCACGCCGAACAGGCCGTCCAGGCTCTGCCCGTGCGGGCGGACCAGGCGGTGGCTGAGCAGGTGCAGCCGCAGGTACGCGTCGTGGGTGTCCACCGGGCCGGTCCCCAGCGACGCGATCACCGTGCGCACGGCGACGACCTCGACCCCGCGCACCGCGTCGGTGCCCAGGCCGGCCGCGGCGTCGGCGCCGAGCGCCTCGATCGCCTCGTCGGCGGACAGGCGAACGGTCTCGGCCTTGCCGTCGACGTCGCCCGAGGTCAGCTCGGGTGCGGGGTACCAGGTGTCCAGGACGGTGCCGTCTGCGGCGATCGTCGCGAGGCCAGCGGCGACGGCACCAACGGGGGAGGAATCAGCAGTGTCGATCACCCCGCTACCGTACCGGGACCGCGCGCCCGCGCCGATCGCCGGTGCGCACGCGTCCCGATCCGATTTTCTCCGCCGCCGGTGCGCGCCGGGTCCGCGCGGCTACTCCGAGTCGGGTCGACGGGTCGGGCCCTCGCGGAACGGCCAGGTCTCGCAACGATCGCCGTCCGCGTCGGGTCGGGCCTCCTCGCGATGCGGGATGCCGAACGGGCTGTACCCGCCGGTGTACTCGTCCGCCCAGTCGTCCGCATCCGCGCGACCGTGGTCGACCGGCGGCAGTGCGGTGGCGCCGACCAGCGCCTCCACCATCGCCGCGGCCCGCGTCTGCAACGGGATCGCGCCACAGGCCATCGCGGTGTCCCGGGCCCGTTCCAACTCGCCGATGGCGTCCGGCTTGTGGCCGTCCTTGCGCAGCCGGTCACCGTAGGCGAGCAGCGCCTTGGCGTACTCGTACTTGGCGCCGACGCCCTCCAGGGCGACCGCCGCGTCCCACAGCGCCTGCTGTGCGTTGACGTTGTCCTCGATCATTCCGGCCACCCGCTTGGCCTGGCCGGCGGCCACCGGGGCGTAGAACGTGTCCGCCCGGGCGACGGCCTGCTTGGCCACCGTGCGAGCCAGCTCCTTGTTCTGCTGCGACCCCTCGGCGTTCAACGCCTCGGCGAGCAGCAGACCCCACGGGCACCACGCGGGGTTGTCCATGCCGCGGGCGCGCAGCCGCTCGCCGAGCTCGGTCAGCGGCTGGATCACCTCCTCGTGCCTGTCCTGGGCGATCCGCAGTTCGGCGAGCACGATGGCGGGGACCGGCAGTACGCGGGTGGCCTGGTTGGCGCGATGGGGGTTGTCGAAGCCGATCTGCCGCGCCCACCGCTCGGCCTCCTCGAGATTGCCCTGCGCGATCAGGGTCTGGATCAGCACCCCGGCCGCGTACCACTGGGATGGTGTTTCCTTGCCGAGTTTGAGGGCCATCTCCAGGCCGATCTCGGCCTGCTCGCGCGCATCCTTGAGCCGGCCCATCCGGTAGTACAACATCGCCCGGAAGGCGTGGCCGTAGGACAGGTGCGCGCGTTGGCGACCGTTGTCCCGGAGTTGGGCCATGCCGTTCTCCAGGAGTTCGTGCGCCTCCTTGAACAGGTCGCAGTAGATGAACGTCAGGGTGAGCACCATCGGGATCTCGAAGCCCCAACCCTCCTCGACCCAACTGAACCCGGGGCGCTCTTTGTTCGCCGCCTCCGGTCCCAGCGCCGCGCGAGCGAATTTGGTGGTCGTCTGCAACCGCCGTCCCGTGAGTACTCCGTACCAGGCGACCAGGGCGAACAGCGAATAGTTCGTCCGGGTGGTGGCGCCATCGGTGTTCAGCCGTACGGTCAACCGCTGCAGATTGTGGGCGCGTGAGGCGAAGCCGGTGTCGTCCTCCCAGAACGCGGCCCACATGAACAGGTCGGCGTACAACCTCGGTCGTTTGCCGATCGGGGTGATCTCGATCTCCCGCTCCAAGAGCGCGATGCTCTTGGGTAGTTGACCGCTGAACGCGTACGAGCGGACGAGTTCGATGACGATTTCGGTGCGCAGGTCCGAGCCCGGTTCAGGGGCCTCCTCGAGCGCCTTGGTCAGCGGTTCGATGCTGCCGGTGGGGTCGTTGACGAAGAGCGCGCGGCCGATGTTGTAGTGGAGCCAGGCGCGCATGTGCTTCGGCGCGAGCTCCGCCAACGCGTGTTCGAGGTAGGTCACGCCGGCCTTCGGGACACCCGAGGCGAGGCACTCGCGGGCCGCGTCCACCATCACGTTCGCCGCCCACTCGTCCCGGACGCCGAAAACCTTCAGCGCGTGCGTCGCAGCGGTCTGCGCGGAGAAGCGGTCCGCGCGCAACAGCCGGGCCGCCTCGTGGTGCATCGCGTTGCGTTCGTTCGTCTCGAAGCAGTAGCGGTAGACCGCGAGTCGGACCAGCGGGTGGGTGAAACCCCAGTTCGAGCGCGTGTCGTCGACCGACGTGAGGATCTCCTGTCGGTACAGGTCCTCGGCGGCGACGGCGATCGCCTCCGGGCTCGACCCGGTGAGCCGGACCGCGCGTGCGATCGTCAAGTGCGGCGTCAGGATCGCGGCGGCCCGCGCCAGCCTGCGGGAGTCCGGTGCGAGCCGGGAGAATCGCTTCTTGAAGTGCTTCTCGGCGTAGGCGAGGGCCGCGTGCTGCTCCATTGCGACACCGTGCCGGGACAGCGAGGCCGCGATCGGCTCGATTCCGGACGACTCGATGAACCGCAGCAGTTCCCGCAGGGTTTGCGGTTCTCCGCCGCAACAGTGATGGCAGTGCTCGGCGAACGCGTCGTCGACAGGCCGGTCGGGGAAACGGTGCCGGATCACCGTCGCGGTGCTCTCGATGCTCAACGCCTTCAACTTGGTCGCCGTTCGACCGGCGACATCGTCGAGTGTGCGCAGCCATTGCGCCAGAGCCGGAACGTATTCGTCCGGGCGGTAGGACACCACGATCAGGATCGGGAAATCGCGCACCTGGATGGCGAATTGCGCCAACCACTTCATCGACGGCGGGTCGGCCCAGTGCGCGTCGTCGATGACCATGATCAGCGGCGCCTTCGCGTAGCCGCGGACGACGGCGTCGAGGGCGGACAGCACGTCCTCGGTGTCCGGCGCCTCCCCGGGTTGGCGCGGACCGCCGAAGATCGGCCCGAGGATGCCGTGCCACTCGCCGAGCCGTTCCTTGCGTGCCTCGGGGCCGAGTGTGGACAGGTCCTTGAACAGCCGCTTCGCCAGGCCGTAGACCCGGACCTTCTCCAGGTCGTAGCCGATCACGTGGAGCGAGGCGAAGCCGTCGGATTCGGCGGTGTGCCTGGCCCATTCGAGCACCGCCGACTTGCCCATGCCGGCCTGGCCGGTGACCACCATGACCCGGCCCTCGCCGGTGTCGCGGACCGCGGCCAGATGCTCGCGGAGTTCGTCCTGGATGAAATCGCGCTCGACGAGGGGCATCGGCTCCGTCCTGGAAGCGGGGTCCGGTGTGTGCTCGCGCCCCAGGCCACCCGGGCGCGGTGCCATGCGTGGTGCCCCCATCGCGCAACCTCTCTGCCGTGCGTCCCCACCCCGAGCCCGCGCGGAACGATTACGCGCCGTGGCGGATCACTTGCGTTACCTATCCTGCGCCAATCTCGCAAGCTCTGTCCCCGACTTGGCTGAGAAGTCCTGCCGACGTCCTCTCCTCGGGGGGGGGGTGCGATTTCGCGAACGGGAACTGATGTGCGATCGATTCGGCAACCGCGTGCATGGTGCGCGAACATGCAGCCGACGCTCGTCTCGAACATCGACGGGCGGACGAAGTACGACCGAACGGAAAGGCCGTGACACCCGTGTTGGGACCGCAGATCGGTGTACCCGTGACCCCTGCCGCGTCGGTGCGGGTGCCCCCGGAACCGGGGGAGTTGCGCTATCAGCGCTGTGGCGCGTGCGAGACGGCGAACTTCGCCCCCACCGAGATGTGCCGGGGCTGCTCGTCGCGCGCGTTGCAGTGGGTCACCAGCGCCGGGCGCGGCAGCGTGTACAGCTGGACCGTGGTGCGTCGGCCCGCCGCGCGCGAACTCGGCGACCCGTACGCGGTGGCGATCGTGGACTTGGACGAGGGCTATCGCATGCTCACCAACCTGGTCGAGGTGGAACCGACCGAGATTCACTCGGGCATGCGGGTGCGGGTGGATCTGCGGCCGATGGGAGAGGAGCGGGTGCTGCCGTTCTTCACGCCCGATCGGAGCTGAAGCCGTGATCGGAGCCCGATCGTGGTTCGGAACCCAACCGTGCGTCGGGGTCGTGTTCGCGCCCGGGGTGCAACTCCCGTTCGGGATCGAATACTTGGCCGGAGTCTGCCCCGGGTGGGCCGGGTGGCTGCGCGGAGTGTCGGCGCGGTCGCGGTGACCGGGTGCGCGCGGGGAACCGGTCGGGGCGGAAGTCCGTGCCCGGGATGTCCGGCCGGGCACTGGCGCCGTCGCACAGCAGGTCGGCCACCAGCATGCCCACCGCCGGCACGATGCCCAACCCGTGCTCGCCGCACCCGGCCGCGACGAACAGTCCGTCGGGGCCCACCGATCCGATCAGCGGCAGGTGATCGGGCCCGGCGTCGTGCCGGGTCCCGAACGCGGCCACCGGCGTGCATGCGGGAAAGCCCGGGAAGCGCGCGGCGAGGTGGGCCGAGGCAAGGGCGGTGAGCTCGTCGTCGAACGCGTCGGGGGCCGGGTCGAGCGCGCCGAGCAGCAGGTGCCCGGGACCGTCGGCACGCAGCCGGCGCCGATTCGGCAGATCGTCCAGGATCGGCCGTTCGCCGACCGCGCGGCCGACTCGCACCCGCACCGTGAACTCGCGGGTGGCGCGCACCGGCAGGTGCACCCCCAACGGCGCGACGAACGCCGGCGAGTCGGCGCCTGCGGCCACCACGACCGTTCCGGCGGCCACCTCCCGGCCGTCGCTCAGCCGCACCCCGGTGACCCGGTCCCGGGTCGCCGCGACGCTCACGGCCGGTGCGCAGGTCAGGATCGCCGCTCCGCCGCGTCGGGCCGCCCGGGCGAAGGCGCGAGCGGTGCGTCGGATGTCGGCGTACCCGCCGCGCGGCTCGTACGCGAAGCCGGCGAAGCCGCGAACGCCGATCTCGGGCCAACTCGCCGCGACCGCCTCCGCGTCCACCCGCCGCACGTCGATTCCCAGTGCGCGACGCATCGCCACGCCCGCGTCGAGCCCGCCGAGGTCGGATGCGGCAACCCCGACGAGTCGGCCGCACGCGCGATACCCGACGTCCTCGCCGAGCACCTCGACGGCGTTCTCGAAGACGTGGGTGCCCGCCCAGGCCATCGCGGCCGGCGCCGGCACGGTCGAGGAGCAGTACACGTCGCCGGGACCCGGATCGCCGGTCGGCCCGGGCGGGCCCGAGCCGCCGATGCCCGCCGCGCACACGATCACGTCGCGCACCCCGCGCCGGGTGAACGCGTGGGCGATCGCCATGCCCTCGGGGCCGGCCCCGACGATCACCACGTCGGCCACCGGGGTGTCCGGCGTCATCGGGTCGCCTCCCGAGTCTGGGGTCGGCCGGTGTGTCGGCGTGCGGTCGTACGGTTCTGTGTGCTCATCTCGCGCCGTCACCTGGGTCGATGGTCGCCGGTTCCGCTGCCGGGAACCGATGTCGCCCGGAGTGAACCACTCGGCCGTTTCCGGCTTTCGACGCGAGCGTAACGACGGTGTTACCCAGGGTGCCGGGGGCGGGTGCGGCGGCGCTCGACGGCGAGCGCCGCCCGAACGGTCGCGGCGCCCGGACGCTTGATCGGATCCAGTCGGGCGATGCCGCCACACGGGGGTGCGGGGAGTGTCACGTGCCGGATTGTATACCCCCTGGGGGTAGGAGGCGGTTAGGATTCGATTCCGGTGGGGTCGCGGCATCAACGCGATCACCTGGGGTAATCGGTCGGACATGGCCCATTCGGGCCGCAGGCAGCACGACGAGGAGGCGCGATGACCACCACCGCAATCGCCGCATTGGTCACGCTGTGCGTCGGCCTGGTCGGCTGTCTGTGGCTGCTCACCCGGGGGCGCCGCGCCGAGCGCATGGCCGCCGCGGTGCTGATGTGCATGTTCGCGTCGTTGTCGCTGGTGTTCTACTCGATCGGCCAGGGTGGCATGGGCGCGCTGGACGCCGCCCTCCTGCTCGGCGTCGCGGCTCCTGCGGGAACGCTGATGGTCGCGGCGCGCGGGCGCGGGCTCAGCCGCGCGACCGGCAGCCGCGACCATCGGGCCCGCTGACGGTGTCGGGACAGGTGCCGCCGCGCGGGTGCCCGCGTCGATCGGTGTGCGATCAGGTCTTGCCGCCGCGCCGCAACAGGAAGGTCACGCACAGCCAGACCAGCGTGGTGGTGCAGCCCATGATGATCAGCGCGAACGCGATCACCACCAGGTAGACGCCGGACGTGGTGGCCAGCGCCGCGAACACCGCCGCGAAGAGCACCATCAGCAGCAGTACGTGCCACGTGCCGGAGAGCGTCGGTCGACGCATCCTGCGGCGGGCCCGCTTCGAGGCCGGCATCGAGCCCGCGCCCGGAACGACACGGCCGCGTGCGCCGGTCCGCCGGCGATTGCGGGAAGGACGCATCGTACGCAGCGCGAGATCCAGTTCCTGGTCCTTGCGCAGTTCGTACTCGATCTCCTCCAGCATCCGCCGCTCGCTCGGCGTCAGACGCACTTCGTCCATCATGTCGTTCGCCCCCTACTGCAGCCCCGGCCGCATCCCCTTGAGCACCGCCGAACGGTCGTCGCGCCGTGACAGGGACAGCCGACGGCGCGGACCGTACTCAGAGGATCCCCCGCAGGTGGCGATGTGACACCTGGCAGAACGAGAGATGACAGGTGGTGATATTTCCTTCGATCACTCGATGGGGCCATGACGGCGGGCTCCTCGTGCGCCCCGCCCGGGGCTCTCGAACGCCGTCCGCTCGCTCGTGCGACATCGCCGGGTAGGGTCACCCGTTATGGCCAACGGAACCACTGACGAAACGTCGGGCGAGGCGCCCGGCAAGCCCGCCGAACTGCTCGACCTGCGGGACAGCATCGACAACATCGACGCGGCCCTGATCCATTTGCTGGCCGAGCGGTTCAAGTGCACCAAGCGGGTGGGTGTGCTCAAGGCCGAGCACAAACTGCCGCCCGCCGACCCGGCCCGCGAGGCGGTGCAGATCCGCCGGCTGCGCGCGCTGGCCGAGAGCGCCAAGCTGGACCCCGACTTCGCGGAGAAGTTCCTCAACTTCCTGGTCGCCGAGGTGATTCACCATCACGAGGCGATCGCCCGCGCGTGATCAACCGGTGTCCGGCTTGTCGAGTCGATTGCGTGCGGTGACCGGATCATCCCCGTCGGTAGCGCCGCCTGACGTCTCGTCAGCGCGGGTTGCTACTTACGGGGGAAGCTCGCGCGCCCCCCGTCACCGGTCTCTACCCTCGGGCGTTGGACGTCCCGGAACCTCGGTTCCACCGTCCAACGATCGATGGGAACAACCACCAGTGAACAAGCTCACCAAGGGTGCGGTCGCCACCGCCGCCATTCTCGGCGGTTCGGTTGCGATGGGGGGCCAGGCGTTCGCGTCGGCCGACGCGAACGGCGCGGCCGTGGACTCGCCCGGCGTGCTCTCCGGCAACAACATCCAGGTGCCCGTGCACGTTCCGGTCAACCTGTGCGGCAACAGCGTCGACATCATCGCGGCGCTGAACCCGACCTTCGGCAACAGCTGCGTCAACGGGGACGTCGGCGAGCAGGCGACGCCGATGACCCCCGGGCACCCGGACCACACCGCGCCGCCGCACCACGCGGCCCCGGGCGACGACTGCGGGCAGGAGCAGCAGCGGCAGCCGCACCACTCCCAGGGCGACCTGTCGGAGCCGACCGACTTCCTCGCCGGTGCGGCGAACATGGCCGGTGCGATGATGGGCTGAGCGCCCACCGCCGGATTGTGCCGCGGCCCCGGAACACCTCCCACGTGTTCCGGGGCCGCCGGCCTGTCCGGGACCCGGGATGTGATCCCGGCGCCGGGCCCGGAGTGCCGAGTGCCCGGCGCCGAGTGCCGCGCGTCAGACGGGCGCGCGGTCGCGCAGCCGGCGCGGTGCGGGCTTGGGTTTGGGCGGCTTGCCGAAGGCCTCGAACGCGCCCACCACCGAGATCACCAGGGAGATCGCGGTGATCGCACCGAGCGCGCCGAAGAAGCCGGTCAGCGCCTTGGTCCGGTCCGTGTCGCCGGTCACCAGGATCAACAGGCCCAACAGCGCGCCGGCGATCGCCATCGCGCCCACCGTGCGGGCGAACTCGACCACCTCGTACCCGACCCGATCCATGCCGCGCCTCGGCGGTCGCCACGGCAGCGGCCCGCCGAGGAAGTGATAGCCCACTCGCTGGTCCACCCACCGGATCGCCCGATGGCCGAACATCACGGTGATCCCGATGTACAACGCGGCGATTCCGTGCCGCGCGCCGGCGGTGGCACCGCCGCGCAGGTCCACCACGGCGACCACGAGCAGGATCACCTCCAGCAGCGGCGTGCCGTAGAGGAACACGTTGCTCAGCCGGCGGCGACGCAATGCGTAGCGGCTCAGCAGGCCCAGGGCGATCAACACCCAAAAGCCCACCTCGCAGGCCACGATCATGGCGACGACCACGGCGATCTCCTCCTCGGAGCGGGGCCGGCGGGCCGCCCCTGCGGGACGAGGCGCCGGCGAGCGGACCCCACCAGCGTCTCCCACGTGGGCGGCCGGGGGATCGTCGGCAGGTGGGATTCCGGCCTACAGACAACGATGTACCGGGGCATCGGCGCGGTATCGCGGGCCCGTGACTCGCCCGCCGGATACTGTGCAGGCAATGCCGAACAGCAGGGAGAGCACATGGCGCAGGAGCAGCCGGACGGTCGGGTCATGGTCGAGTTGGTGGACCCACAAGGGAACACGATCGGCCTCGCGGAGAAACTGGAGGCTCACCAGCCGCCGGGCCAACTGCACCGCGCGTTCTCGGTCTTCCTCCTCGACGACGAGGGTCGGGTGTTGATGCAGCGTCGGGCTCTGACGAAGTATCACTCGCCGGGCCGGTGGTCCAACACGTGTTGCAGCCACCCCTTTCCGGGCGAGGAGCCCAGGGAAGCGGTGCTGCGCAGACTGTCCGAGGAACTGGGCGCCAAGCCCACCGTTCTCGAATCGGCCGGCCTGGTGACCTACGACGTCACCGACGAGGTCTCGGGCCTGGTCGAGAAGGAGTTCAACCACCTCTTCGTCGGGCTGGCCGGCGGCGACCTCGGGCTCAACCCGGAGGAGGTCGACGACGTCGCGTTCGTGCCGCTGGCCGAACTGGACGCGTGGCTGGCCGCGCACGAGCACACCGCATGGCTGAGCGCGGTGCTCGACCCGGTCCGGGAACCGCTCGCCGCGCTCGCCGCTCGCTGAGCACGCCACGAAGGGCGGGCCCGGACCTCGGACCCGCCCTTCGCACGTGCTCAGGGCTGCGGGGGCTTCGTCCCCTGTTCCGGCCAACTCGGCCCGGGCGCCGGGACCAGCGTGGCGCGATCCGGCTTGGGCGCGGGCCCGCCGAAGACGTACTCGGTGCGCAGATGCCGGATCGCACCGGTGGCCGCGCCCTTGTCCACCACGGTCGTGCTCACCTCCGAGTAGGCGGGCAGGTGCGTGGCCGGGTCGAGCCAGAACACCGCGCGCACCGGCGAACCGCTCTGCTGACCGAAGTTCTCGATCTGGTACGGCCCCTTGGTGAAGTCGGCGACCGTGGCGCGGAACGCCTTGAGCAGCAGATCGGTGTTGACATTCGCACCGGCGCCGCCCGGCTGCGGCTTGAGGTCCACGGTCAGCCGCAGGTAGGACTTGCCTTGCTGCTGCGCCGGTTCCACCGCCGAGGGGGTCAACCAGCCCGGCGTGGCGTCGAGTTGGGTGGCGAACGTCTTGGCCTGCTCGGCGGTCAGGCCGGTCGGCAGGATGCCGTCACCGACGTACTTGCCTTCCCGGGCCATGTCCACCACGCACGGCCGCTTGGTGTCCGTCCACTGCTTGAGCGCGTTCTTGTAGCTCCACTCCTTGCCCGCCTCGCACGAGGAGCGCTTGATCGGCGCGTCCGTGGCGACCTGGTACGCGCGGTCGGTGAACGCGGTCTTGCTGCCCGCGTCGTACCAGGACCACAGGTCCTCGCGGACCGTCTGCTCCTTGGCGGTGTCACCGGTCGTGGTCCGTACCCCGTGGTACTCGACCACCTGCTGTGTGGTGGTCGCGGCCAGCAGCGCGGCCCAGACCGCCTTCGGGTCCTGGTCGCCCTTCCCGCCGGGCGCCGCGGCGCCGCCGGTCGGCGCGCCCGTGCCGCCCGTCTTCTTGTCCTGGTCGCCCTTGTCGCCGGAGTCGGACGAGCACCCCGTCAGGACGACGGCGGCGGTCAGCCCCGCCGCCGCCCAGGTGCTCCACCATCGCCCCATGCCCCCGTGTCGCATGCACAGCTCCTCGAATCGTCGGACGCTCCGTCAGCAGGCATACCGTACGCGTGAGCGAACCGGGCGTGCCCTGGGCCCGGCCACCGGCCCCGGGTCGGCGGCCGGCGGCGGGACCGGTCGGGCGGCGGGTCCGGTCAGGCGAGCGAGAGCGCGGCCAGCGCCGCGTTGACGATCGAACCGGGCAGCAGGTCGTGCAGTTCGTACAGATCCTCGATCCGGCCGGTCTGGCCGAACTGGTCCACGCCCAGCGGCACGCTCGGCACGCCGAGCGCCGAACCGAGCCAGGCGAGCGTGTGCGAGGACGAGTCGTGCACGGTGACCACCGGCGCCCGATGCGGGAACGCGGTGCGCAGCGCGCCCGGCGCGGACGGCGTGGTCGCAGTGCGCACTCCCTGGCGCAGGGTGCGCTGCCAGGCGCCGTAGAGCCGGTCGGCCGAGGTGATGTCCACGACGTGCGCGGCGATGCCCTCGTCGCGCAGTTCGTGCGCGGCGGTCAGCACCTCGGGCAGTACCGCGCCGGAGGCGGCCAGGTACACGCTCGGTGCGCCCGGCAGATCCGGTGCCTCCAGGAGCCGGTAGGCGCCGGCGAGCACCTGGCGGCGCAGCAGCGCGTCGCCGAGCCGGGTCCGGGCGGCCTCGAACGGCGTCTGGTCGATCGGACGGGTGGTCAGCCGGAAGTAGTAGGCGCCGTTGTCCGGTTCGACGCCGTGGTCCGGACCGCCCGCGATCCGGCCCACCGCATCGCACAGCAGCCAGTCCAGCGCGGTTCCGTAGGCGGGCTCGATCAGCGTGGTGCCGGGCAGTTCGAGCCCGATCGACGCGGTGATCGTGGACTGGTGCGCGCCGCCCTCGGGAGCGAGCGTGACGCCGGAGGGGGTGCCGGCCACGATGAACCGCGACCCGGAGTAGACGGCGTGGATGAACGCGTCCAGGCCGCGACATACGAACGGGTCGTAGACCGTGCCGATCGGGATCAGCGGCTGCCCGGACAAGTCGCCCGCGAGGCCGAGCTGTCCGAGCAGCAGGAACAGGTTCATCTCGGAGATGCCCAGCTCGATGTGCTGCCCGCTCGGGCCCTCGATCCACTTCAGCGCGCCTTCGCCGGACCACGCGCGGCGATCGGTGGGCGCGAAGACGCCGGTGCGGTTGATGAAGCCGGCCAGGTTGGTGGAGGTGGCCACGTCGGGCGCGGTGGTCACCAGGTACGGCGCCAGCGCCGGGTCGCGGGACAGATCGACCAGGACCCGGCCGAACGTCTCCTGGGTGGAGACCGGCTTGGTCATCCGCTGATTGGTGGCGGCGGCGACCGGGATGCCGAGCGGGCCCGGCTTGGGGGCGCGGGCCAGGTGTTCGCGGCGCTGCCCGGCCAGGATGCCCTCGGGGGTGGCGGCGTCGAAGCGGTCCCACTCGGTGCGCTCGGTCAGGCCGAACCCGGCGCGCAGCGTGGCGACCTGATCGGTGCTCAGCAGCGCGGAGTGGTTGCGCGGGTTGCCCGCGATCGGCAGGCCCCAGCCCTTGACGGTGTACGCGAAGACCACGCTGGGTCGATCGGTGACCGCGTCGCAGCGCCGGTAGGCGTCGAGCAGGGCGGCGATGTCGTGCCCGCCGAGGTCGGTGACCAGCGCGTGCAGTTCGGCGTCGGGCACGTCCGCGACGGTGTCCGCGACGTCGGCCGGCGCGCCGTCCAGGAAGTGTGCGCGCACGTCCTGGTCGGCGAGGCCGAACAGGGCCTGGTACTGCTCGTTGGGCATCGCGTCGATCCATGCCTTGAGCACCGCACCGCCGGGCCGCTCGAACGCGGCCTGGAGCCGGCGGCCGTACTTGACCTCGACCACGTGCCAGCCGGCCGCCTCGAACTGGCCGCGCCACTGGTCGATTCGCACCCCGGGCACCACCCGGTCCAGCGACTGCCGGTTGAAGTCGACCAGCCACATCACATTGCCCAGGCCCTGGGTGGCCGGGTCCGCGATGGCCTCCCAGATGTTGCCCTCGTCCAGCTCGGCGTCGCCCAGGAGGGCGACGAAGCGGGATGCGGGACGCGGTCCGAAGTGCGCGTCCACGTACCGCCGGGTGGTTGCGCCGAACAGCGGCGCCGCCGCGCCCAGGCCGACCGAGCCGGTGGAGAAGTCCACCCATTCGCGGTCCGGGTCCTTGGTCCTGGAGGGGTACGACTGGAGCCCGCCCTTGGCGCGCAGCGTGGTCAGGTAGGCCCGGTCCAGATTGCCGAGCAGGTACTGGATCGCGTGGAAGACGGGCGACGCGTGCGGCTTGACGCTGATCCGGTCCGGACCGTCGAGGTGCGCGAACCACAGCGCGGTCATCGCGGACACCAGCGACGCGGAGGACGCCTGGTGGCCGCCGACCTTGATGCCGTCCGCGTTCGGGCGGTCGTGGTTGGCGGAGTCGACGATGCGCGTGGCGAGCCACAGGATGCGGCGCTGGACCGCCTCCAGGACGGGCAGGTCGATGCCGAGCGCGGCCGCGGCGTGGTCCGTGTCGCTGCGATGCATGGTTACCTCAAGATCGGTTCGGGGTGGCCGAAGCATACGGCGATCGTCTCACCATGCGATACGCGAAGCCGATCGAGATTGCTGCCGGTGGCCGTTTCGTCGACAGAGCGTTCGCGTACTGTCGGTCCGCCCCGCGCCCCGCCATGCGCAACCGAGGGCCGTCCCGAACCGTCTCGATGCCTGCGGAGACATGCCGCGGCGGGCTCGCCGGACGGCGGGAGCATCCACGTCGCCGGGCGCGCGGGCCGGTGCGGACGGCCGGGCGCTCCCGATTCCCGGACCGTTGCGCCCGTCGGCGGTGGTCCGGGCCGGATCCCGCCGGAGGGTCCGGCGGGATCCCCGGGGCGGGCCTGTGCCCGTCCCGGGGATCCCGGTGGTCCTGCCGAGCGTGCCGGGCAGGGCCTGCCTACGCGAAGCGCTCCTGGAGGGCGGCCAGGCCCGCGCCGTAGGTGCCCTCGGCGAACACCGCCTCGACGGTCTCCACGAGGTCCTCGTCGCCCTCGTAGGTGGCCGACCAGACCACCTCGCTGCCCTCCGGGTGCGGGTGCACCGCGAGCGAGCCGACGTAGTCGCTCACCGCCAGTGGCACCTGGATCAGGCGATATGTCATCCGGTGCGCGTCCGCGTCGTGGCTGAGCAGCTCCTCTCGCGAGAGCACCTCGCCGTCGATTGCGAACGCCCTTACCGCGCCCGGGGTGTTGGCGTCGCCGCCGCCCTCGATCGTGCTCGGCGGCACCACCGGGTGCCACTCGTCCAGGGCACCGAAGTCGCCGATGACCGCCCAGACCTTGTCCGGTGTGGCGGCAATCACAGCCGAGCGTGAGATTTCGTGCATGAAGGCACTCCCGTGGGTTCGAAATTACGCGCGTGGAGATGGGACGATGCAATTCGATTCGGTTTCCACGCCGATTCGATCCGGGTCCGCATCGGCTCCGCAATACCACCGGGTGGTTGGTGTCCGCCGAATAAGTCACCCGACCGATGTGGTCTGTCTCCTGGACGCGGAAACCACTTGGCGCCTAGAACCGTTGCAGGGCCGAACGGGTACGGTGGCGACGAGGCCAGAAAGGGGCGTCAAGGACGTGTTGTACGGACTTGTGCTGACGGCTTTCGCGGCGGCCATCCTGGTGACCGCCCCCCGCGTCCTGCGCCGGGCCGAACGCAGCGGCTTCAGCCCGCGTCACGTGCAACGCGCCTGGCGGGCCGCCGCCGGCGGCGTACTCGCCTCCTTCGTGCTGGCCGTGCCGGTCTACACGCCCGACCTGTGGCTCGCCCCGATGCATGCGGCCGGCTTCGACCCGCACATCGGCATGCCGCACGTGCCGCTGGTCGTGCAGATCGTCGTCGCCATGCTGGCGCTGGTGATCCTCGTGCTCGGCGGGCGCCGGGGAGCGGGCGCCACCCGCGACTACCGGCGGGCGCTGCGCGTGCAGTTGGACCGGTTGGAGAACTGCGCGCCGCTCCTGGACGAGGAGGCCGGCGGCCGACCGCGCCTGGTGATCGTCGAGGACGAGGCGCCGCGCCTGGTGCTGCTGCCGTCCCGACCGCCGCGCGTGGAGGCCACCACGCGCGCGTTGGACCTGCTCCGCCCGGAGGAGCTGAACGCGGTGCTCACCCACATGGCGGGGCACCTGCGCCGACGCGACGCGCAGTGGATGGTCTGCGCCGACACGCTGGCCGACGCCTACCCGACAGTGCGGTTCTTCGCCGAATGGGCCGACCACGCCGCGGAACTGTCGGAGAAGGCGGCGGACGCGGACGTGCACGGCTCGATCGCGCGGGTCAACCTGCGCCGGGCGATCGTCAAGCTGTCCGGGCCCGGGCAGGCGGGTGGGCCGTTCTGTCCGTGCTTCGCCTGGCCGCAGCAGCGCCAGGAGGAGCTCACGGTGCATCAGGTGCACGCGACCGCACACCCCGAGGTGGCCGTCGCGGGCGTCCGGGTGGGCGCACCGGTCGCCTCCGCCGGGCTGCGGCTGCTGACCGCGGCGGCGCTGCTGGTGCCTTCGGCGATCGTGGTGTCGCCGCACTTTCTTTATCTGTGAATCCGTCCGTATCTTCCGCGGCTCTGCCGGATGTCCGTCTGTCTCTTTATCTGTGAATCTGTCGGTATCCGTGAATTTGCGTGCCGCTACGAGCAGCTACCGATGGGCGACCGGCGCGGGCGGGCGGCCGAACCGGTGCGCGGGGCGGGTCGGGGCCGGGCGCGACGTCGCCGCCCTGTCGGGTCGCGACCGTTCCTGATAGGTATTCGGGACGGGCGGGGCGAGGAGGGCGCGACGGTGACACATACGAGCCTCTGGGCGGCCATCGAGGCGCGGGCGGCTCGGTCGCCCGACGGCGAACTGCTGGTCGACGAGCGCGGCCGACGGCTGACCCATCGCGAGTTCCGCGACGCGGCCGAGGCCACCGCGGCGTTCCTGCACACCCAGGGCCTCGGCGCGGGCGACACGGTCACCTGGCAACTGCCCACCCGGCTCGAATCCGTCGTCCTGGTCGGCGCACTGTCCCGGCTCGGCGTGATCCAGAACCCGGTGATGCCCGTCCAGCGTGAACGCGAACTCGTCTTCGTCACCCGGCAGACCGGCGCCTCGATGCTGGTCGTGCCCCCGGTGTGGCGCGGCTACGACTACCCGGAACTGGCCCGCCGGGTGCGGGACCGGGTCCCGGGCCTGGAACTGCTGGTCCTGGACGACCCGCTGCCCACCGGCGACCCGGCCGTGCTGCCGCCTCCGCCGGCCGTGCCCGGCACCGCCGAGGACGCCCCCGTGCGCTGGTACTTCTACACGTCCGGCACCACCGCCGACCCCAAGGGCACCCGGCACACCGACGCCACGATCATGGCCGCGGGCGTCGGCATGGCGGACCGGATCGGTGCGAACGAGCGCGACCGGGTCGCCCTGGTCTTCCCGTTCGCGCACATCGGCGGCTGTACGACGTGGTTGACGGCGGCGCTCACCCACGGCGTCACGATGATCCTGACCGAGGCATTTCACCCCGAGGAGACGCCCGAACTGCTGCGCCGCGAGCGGGTCACGCTGGCCGGCGCGGGCACCGTCTTCCACCAGGCCTGGCTGGCCGCCCAGCGCCGCCGGCCGGCCGGCGACCCGCTGTTTCCGGAACTGCGCAGTTGCCCGGGCGGCGGCGCGCCCAAGCCGCCCGGGCTGCACCACGAGATCAAGCACGAACTGGGTGGCGTGGGCATCCTGGCCGGGTGGGGGATGACCGAGGCACCGATCCTGACCATGGCGGGCCCGAACGACCCGGACGACGCGCTGGCCCGGGCCGAGGGCCGGCCCACCCACGGGGTGGAGGTCGCCGTGGTCGGACCGGACGGCGCGGCGGTGCCGGTCGGCGCGGAGGGCGAGCTGCGGGTGCGCGGGCCGCAGGTGATGCGCGGCTACGTGGACGCGAGGCTGGACGCCGAGGTGTTCGACGAGGCCGGGCGGGTGCGTACGGGCGATCTGGGCCGAGTGGACGAGCACGGCAATGTGTACGTCACCGGGCGGCTCAAGGACGTCATCCTGCGCAAGGGCGAGACGATCAGCGCCAAGGAGGTCGAGGACCTGCTCGACGCGCACCCGGCCGTCGCGGAGGTCACCGTGATCGGCCTGCCCGATGCCGAACGCGGTGAACTGGTGTGCGCGGTGATCGTGCCGACGGATCCGACGATATTGCCGGATCTGCGTACGGTGCGGGATTTCCTGGACACCCGGGAAGTGATGCGGCAGAAGTTCCCGGAGCGTATCGAGATCGTCTCCGCACTGCCGCGGAATCCGTCCGGAAAGGTGCTCAAGAAGCAGCTTCGGGAGCGTTACGCGTAATCTTTCGACCATGATCGACGGCGAAGTGTGGTTGCGTTCCGAAGGTGCCGAGGCGCGGATTCTGCCGGACGCCGGGTGCCGGCTCGGCTCGCTGCGGGTGCACGGGCTCGAACTGCTGCGGACCGAGGGCGAGCGCCCGGCCGAGTGGGGCAGCTTCCCGATGGTGCCCTGGGCGGGCCGGATGGGCGGGGCCCGGTTCGAATTCGACGGCGTCGGCCACGAGTTCCCGGCCGATGCGGCGCCGCACGCGCTGCATGGGCTCGGGTATCGGGGGGCCTGGAATCAGGTGGCGGGGGATGCGGCGTCGGCGGTCTTCGAGTTCGCGTTGACCGACCCGTGGCCCTTCGCGGGGCGGGTCGAGCAGACCTTCACGCTGGCGCCCGACGGGTTGATCACGGTGTTGCGGATCGAGTCCGAGGACGCGACGTTTCCCGCGCAGGCCGGGTGGCACCCGTGGTTTCGGCGACAGTTGGCGGTCGGCGGGGAGCTGGAGCTGTCCTTCACGCCCGCGTGGCAGGAGGAGCGCGGCGCCGACTACCTGCCCACCGGGCGCCGGATCTCTCCGCTGCCGGGTCCTCGGGACGACTGCTACGGGACGCCCGGAGGGGTGGATGCGACGCTGGTGTGGCCGGGAGCGCTGCGGCTGCGGATGACCTCGGACTGCGACTACACGGTGGTGTACGACCTGCCGCCCGAGCACATGTGCGTGGAGCCGCAGACCGGTCCGCCGAACGGCCTGGTGGGCCCGGCCCAGCGCCTGGTGCGGCCGGGGGATCCGTTGGTGGCCACGACTGCCTGGACCTGGCTCGGGGCGGCGTAGGGCCGGGGGTTTACGTGCCCACCGCCCACCCGTTGCCCTGGGTGGGGAAGCTGCGGACTACTGCTTCGGGGCGGTGTGGTGGGGGTACGGCGTTCGGGTTCGGGCACCGGATCTGCGGAACTCTCGGCGGATGACGACGAATGGGTGGACGATCATCGCGGTGGTCCACAGGAATGCGGTCATCGGGGACCACAGGCGGTATTGCCATTCGTCGGAGAGCAGGTTCGGCAGGCTCCACAGGAGACACAGAGCCAGTTGCGAAGGATGAAGTAGCCGGCCCTGAGTGCGACTTGTGCGTTGTACATCTGCGCCGCCCCTTCGCCGCCGGGTGTCGGCGTTCGCGACTCAAGGTTGGCATGGGGGGTGGGCGGGTCCGCAGTGGGCTCCGAAGGGGTCGAGGCGCGTTGATTTCCCGGGTCTGTTCGGGCGCGCGTCGGCGGGCATCAGGGGAGCGCATGCTGGTCGACCCGGGACTCTCGGCGGCGGCACCGGCCGCCCTGCGGTGGGCGCCGGATCTTCGGGCTCCTTCGGGGCGTCCCGGTTGCCCCGGGCGTCCGGCTCGTCCGGGTCCTTCCGAGACCCGCAGTTGCTTGGCGTGTTGCGGATCACCGCCGTCGTCACGGTGCTTCTCGTCGTGCTGTCCCTCCTCGGCTGATCTGCCGTCACCCATGCTCATGTACAAGGGAGTTGCCATGTCCGCCACGCTTGCGGAGCCGGTTGTGGACGCGGCCGTCCGGCTGCGCTCGACCCGGGCGCACGGTGCCGACCTCGCGGTCGGGGACCTGCCCTTGGCCGAACTCGCGGAGCGGTACGGGACGCCGCTCTGCGTACTGGACGAACAACACGTACGGGACACCTGCCGGGCCTACCGCCGGGCGCTGCCGGGCGCCGAGGATCGCCTGGACCGCGAAGCGGACGAGCAACCGGCCACCGGCTCGGACGCACGTCCCCACCACGTTGCGGGCCGACCAGGCCGAGCCCGCCGAGCAGCCCAAGCCGATCCACCCGACTGCCCCACGACGCAGCCCGCGACCCGGGCCCCACCAGCCGGGCCCTCGCGCCCCGCACACCGCGCGGCAAACGCCGCGCGCCGCACGCCAAGCCGCTCGCCCCGCGCGGTGTTACGGCACCAGTACCACCTTCCCCACCGTTTTGCGGGCGGTCAGGGCGGTGTGTGCTTCGGCTGCGTCCGCCAAGGGGAATGACGTCACCGTTGGACGGAGTTCTCCGGTTGCGGCAGCGGCGAGTGCGGCTTCGGCGAGGGCCTTGATGCCGCCCGGGCGGTTTGTCATCCGCAGGCCCAGTGGGTTCTGCACGGCCACGTCGGCGGCGGCCGCGAGCTCGGCCAGGCCGGCGATGGGGGTGCCGGAAGACCAGCCGAACGTCACCAACCGCCCACCCGGGGCCGTCAGATCCAGCGCATCCCGGCCGATGTCGCCGCCGACGCTCTCCAGGACCACCGTCACCGGCCGCCCGGCGAGTTCCTCGCGGACCCGTCCAGCCCAGTCGGCGGCGGTGTAGTCCACCGCGAGGTCGGCGCCCGACTCGCGCACGGCCTCGACCTTGGCCGCGCCGCCGGCTGCCCCGACCACCACCGCGCCGACCCGCCGGGCCGCCTGGACCAGCAGCGTGCCCAGGCCACCCGCCGCGGCGGTGATCAGCACGATGTCGGCGGCGGTGATCGCGGCCACCTCCAGGATGCCCAGCGCGGTACGGCCGGTGCCCACCATCGCCACCGCGACCTCGGCGGCCAGTCCGTCCGGTAGCACCAGCAGCGCCCGGTCGTCGATGATCGCGAACTCGGCGTAGCCGCCGTTCCCGTTGCCCAGGTGCGCCACCACCCGCCGGCCGACCAGGGTCGGGTCCACCCCGGCACCGACCGCGTCCACCGTCCCGGCCACCTCGCGGCCGAGCGTTGCGGGCAGCTCCGGCTGCGGGAAGGGGCCCAGCACCTTGCCCGAGCGCAACATCACGTCGACCAGGTGAACTCCCGCCGCGGCCACCGCGATCCGCACCTCTCCGGGCCCGGGCTCCGGGGTCGCCACCTCCTCGTATCGCAGATTCTCGGCCGGACCGAACTCGTTCAGGCGAATCGCGCGCATCGAACACTCCGGGACTTGGTGGGACGAAGGAAAGAACGAGAGAACGGGAGAACGGGAGGCGGGCAAGCAGGAAAACGGGCGAGCGAGCGAGCGGGTGACCACTGCGCGATGCCGGGGCCCCCGTGCACCGCCCCGCCCACGCACATGCGAACAGCTTCGAACCTCAAGTCCACTTGATGTCAAGCGCCACGCCCCGCAACATGCCGACTCCCTCACCCCGCCCGCCTCCCGCCTCGTACCGTGGCCCCATGTTCGATGCCGAGGAAGCCGCCGCCACACTCGTCGCCGCGCTCGCCGCACTGGGCACACCGGAGCGCGCCGAGGCCGAGAAGGCGTACCTGAAGAGCGATCTGACCTTCCTCGGCGTCACCGTCCCGGTGCTGCGCAAGGCGGTGACCTCGGCGGCCCGCGCCCGCCCGGCACCGTCCCGAGCCGAACTCCTCGCCTGGATCGAGGCGTTGTGGGCCCGACCCGTGCACGAGAGCCGATTCGCCGCGATCGAGTTGATGCGCATCCATGTGCGTGTGCTCACCCGCGCGGACCTGCCGCTCGTCGAGCGGCTGATCCGGGACGCGGCGGGCTGGGTGTACGTGGACACCCTCGCGGAGAAGGTCGCCGGAGTGCTGATGGGCCGGGCGCCCGCGGACTTCGACACCGCCGACGCATGGGCCGGCGACGAGGACTTCTGGGTCCGCCGCGCGGCCCTGCTCAGCCTGCTCCCGGGCGCCCGGGCGGGCGATCCCGACCTGGTCCGGTTCGACCGCTACGCGGACGCGATGCTGGACGGGCGGGAGTTCTTCATCCGCAAGGCGATCGGTTGGCTGCTCCGGGAGATCTCCAAGCAGGACCCGGCCTACGTGATCGCCTGGACCACCGCGCACCGGGCCCGGATGTCCGGGGTGACCTTTCGCGAGGCGGTCCGCCGGCTTCCCGCCGCCGACGCGGACCGGTTGCGGGCGGCCGGTTGATCCGTGCCGGCCGCGTGGGCGGCACGGCAGGATGTGTCGATGACGACTCATCTGGTGGCCATGGGCGGCGGCGGTTTCTCGATGAACGACGGCCCCTCCGCACTCGACCGATACGTCCTCGGCCTCGCCGCTCGGGCTCACCCCCGCGTGTGCTTCGTACCGACCGCCTCCGGCGACTCTGCCGGCTACGTGGACCGGTTCCTCCGCTCGTTCGGGGAACTCGACTGTACGGCGAGCGAATTGAGCCTGTTCCAGCGCACCGGCGTCGATCTGGCGGACGCGCTCGCCGATCAGGACGTGATCTACGTGGGCGGCGGCTCCACCGCGAACCTGCTCGCGCTGTGGCGCCTGCACGGTCTCGATGCCGCACTCGCGGCCCGGGCCGCCGCGGGCGACTTGGTGGTGTGCGGGCTGAGCGCCGGCGCACTGTGCTGGTTCGACGGTGGCATCACCGACTCGTTCGGACCGCACCTGCGCCCCCTCGCCGACGGCCTGGGCTGGGCCGCGGGCAGCGTCTGTCCGCACTACGACGGCGAGCCGGGTCGCCGTCCGGCGTATCACGCGGCCCTCGCGGCAGGCATATTGGCGCCCGGCTACGCGCTGGACGACGGGGCCGCGATCCACCTCGTCGACGGCGAGGTAGACGGTTTCGTCGCCGAGCGTGCGGAGGCGCACGCGTATCGGGTCGAGTGCGATGTGGACGGCGTACGCGAGCTCGCCATGCCGCTGATCAGGCTTTGACCTGGATACTTACCAATGTTCACATCGCCCGAGGTCACGGAGCCGACGGCTTCAGCGCCACGATCGAAACGATCCGCAATCCCTGAGCATGCCACCGGGCCGGGCCGGGCCGACGGCGGGCAGACCCCCGCCCCCGGGCTTCAGGCTCGGGTATCTCCGGAGCGGAGGCTCGTCCGCTACGCGGCCGTTGGGTCGGGGGCAGGTCGCGCGGGTGGGCCGGGGCGTGGTGGCAGGTAGGCGCGGGGTTGCCGGGTGCTCGTCCGCTTCGCGGCCGGGACTGGATCGGTCGCGGTGCGCGGGGATGCTCGTACGAACGAGGCGAGGTCGGAGGAGCGGTCCGGCCCGGCCGGGCTCCGGACCGCCGCCCGCCGGGCCGTTGGTGTGGGTGCCGTCGCCGGGTTCGTCCGG
>NZ_JBEXCV010000106.1:0-32143 GCF_040605455.1 Embleya sp. NPDC005575
GAACCCACGCCCGTTCGCCTGGACCAGAACCGCAGACGAGATCCTCGAACGCCTCGCTTCCTATCTGAAGCGAATTCCTGGCGCAGGACACTAGGGGGCCCGACTCCCGAGAGGGCTTTCCGAGATGCAGTATGGCTCCGCGTTCGCGCTGCTCGCCGCGCTGGACAACGCCGAGGGTGAGGTGTTCGCCCGGGTGCGCGGCTCCTACGCACCACACCTGGGCGAGGCACGCGGTCTCCCGGTCCCGCTGATCACCTCGGCGATCCGATACGGCACCGGCGCCGACCTGATCAAGATCGCGGCACGAACCCGAGACGTCCGGGCGACCACCGAACTCCTGGCCGAGGCCCGACCAGCGGTCGCCGTACTGCGCTTCCTCCGGCATTGCGGCGCGAACGACGGCCTCTCCTACCTGCGCCCGATCACCGAGGTGAGCGCACTGCTGGACGCGCGGCTCGGCGCCGACCCGCGTGCCTGGTCGCGGCTGCTGACCCAGCTGCCCGACTGCCAGGGCACCGTGGCCGAACTCGTCGAGGCGGCCGCCGCCGGCGAGGGCGGCACCGACGCGATCCCGACGCCACCGCGCACGGTGGCCACGGAATGGCGGCAACTGCTGTTGCTGGCCCACCCGGATCATCTGACCGCACTCGTCCCGCATCTGCGCGTGCGCACCGTGCTCGACCTGGTGCACTTCGGCGCCCGACTGCCCGCGCCGATCGTCGCCGAGACGGTGCGCGGCGCGACGGCGCGACAACGCCGGGCACTGGCCGCCGCCGAGCACCTGCGCCCCGAGGGATACGACGCGCTGATCGATCTGGGCGACCCGGAGCTGAACGCGGTCGTCTACGCCAATCCTCGGGCCGGCGACCGGGAGCGGAACCGGATCATGGCCGCCGCGGGCGAGGTCGCGCTCGACCCGGCCACGATCGAGCGGGTGATCCGCTCCGACAACGCCCGCTACCGGCGCCCCGCGGTGTGGTCCGGCGATCCGGCGCTGGTGCGCGCCGCACTGCTGCGGGTACGCCACATGAGCGTGACCGCCGCCGAGTGCGTCGAGCTGTGGAAGCGCAGCGGGGTCGAGGCGCTGCGCCCGCTGTTCCACAACACCTACCAGCGCAAGCAGTACGAGCCCTTTGTGGTGCCGCTGCATCGGGCGGTCCTGCTCGGCGCGTTGCTCGCCCTGTGGGACCGGCACGGCGTGGCACAGGCGGAGCTCCTGGTCGCCGATCTGCCGCTGCGCGAGGCATCGGCGGCCAAGCTGCGCACGATGTTCGCGGCCGGGGACGCGGGCCGCGCGCGGCTGCGGGCCGAGTACGAGCGCGAACTCGGCCGGCAGGCGCCGCGGTCCGAGCACTCGCGTGTGCCGCAGGGCTTTCGGATCGCCGCGCCCTGGGATCCGCCGGCCGGTTGGGCCACGGTCGTGGCCGCACACGCGAAGGTGCCGCTGCCGGGGGCGACCGCGCGCTTTTTGACCGCGTTCCCGGACTGTCCGGCTCCGATCGCCGAGGCGGCCGAGGACGGCGAGACGCTGCGTGGGCGGTGGCCTGCGGCCGACGGCTGGTGGCGAACGTTTCCGCACGACCACGTCCACACGAACGAGGTGCGTCGATTGCGCACCGAACTGGCGAGGATTCCGGGGTTGGCCGAGCGGGTGTTCACCGGCACCACGCCCGCCGAGCGGGCACTGGAGCTCTACGACCGGATCCAGCGGTACGCGCCCGATCCGGAGTCGGCAGTGGAGCAGCGCGCGCGGATGGCCGAGTACATCCGCGAACACCTGGGCGAAGGCATGGAGGCGCGGGTGATCGCCGCGCGGATGGCCCCCTCGTTCGCCGGGACGCTGCCCGAGTTGTTCGCCACCGCAGCCGCCGCAGCCGGCTGAGCAGGGCTTGCCCGGTGCTCGCGTGGCGGCGTGTGGCGGTCGGAAAAGCGTTGGTGTGGAGGGCTGATTCGGGGTACCGATGCACACGTGACGGATGAGCGCGTACTGACGTGGCAGGTGACCGAGAGCGGCGGGCAGGAGACCTCGTGGGTCGAGTTGGGGCAGTCGCGGCTGTCCGCGCGCGGCGAGGCCCTGGGCACGACGCCTCGGTCCTATCGACTCACCTACGAGCTGGAGACGGCACAGGACTACGTGACCACCCGGTTGCGCGTGGTCGCACAGGGTGCGGGCGAGACCAGGCGACTGGATCTGCGGCGCACGGCCGACGGCTGGACCGTGGACGGCGTGCCGCGGCCGGACCTGGCCGAGGCACTCGACTGCGACCTGGGCCTGTGTCCGCTCACCAACACGATGCCGATCCTGCGGCACGGGCTGCACGAGGAGGCCGGTCGACACCGCTTCCTGATGGCCTTCGTGGCCGTGCCGGAATTGGTGGTGGAGCCGTCCTGGCAGACGTACACGCACCTCGGAGTGGAGCCCGACGGGGCTCGGGTGCGCTACGAATCCGGTGACTTTCGCAGCGATCTGCTCGTGGATCACGAGGGATTGGTGCTGGACTATCCGCAATTGGCCACCCGAATCTGAGCCGGCCCGCTGCCGGTACCGGCGATCATGGCCGTAACAGTCCTGTTGCTCTTGGCGTCCGGCTGTGAAGGCTTTGGCCGGATTCCATAAAATTCGGTCCCATGAGCTCCTCCTCGGACGCAGCGTCCCCGCTGCCCGCCCGCACTCCAGGTCTGCCCACCCGGGTGCCGCAACCCCGCCAGGGCGGACGGCACCGTCGGCCCGATTCCCACGAACTCCCGGAGGCCGCCAAACCGTTGATTCTTGCCGTGCCCGGTCCCACGAACGCCGACCTGCTCGCCCTGGTGGGCGAGGTCGCGTTGTTGGCCGGCGCGGATCTGCCCGGCCTCGACATCCGGCCGGTGGTGATAGAGGAGGGCGAGACCGACCTCGCAGCCGTCCTGCGCGGCGCGCCGTCGGCGGTCGTCGTCCCGCTCCTGCTCGGTCCGAACGCCGAGGCCGCGGCCCGGATCGAGGCGGTGCTCGCCGGCACGGAGGGCGAGTTCCTGCGCTGCGGCGTGCTCGGCCCGCACCCGCTGCTGGCCGAGGTGCTGCACGAGCGGCTGTCCGAGGCCGGCCTGGCCCGCGCCGACCGGGCCCGCCTGTTCAGCGTCGCGACCGCCGCAGAGGGGATCGTGCTGGTCACCGACGGCGGCCCGGAGGCCGTTACCGCAGCCGAGGTGACCGGTGTGCTGCTCGCCGCCCGCCTCGCGCTGCCGGTGATGACCGCCGACCTGGGGGACCCGAAGACGGTGCTCGCCGCGGCCGAGCGGCTGCGCGAGATGGGCGCCGCCTCGGTAGCGCTCGCGCCGCACGTGCTCGGCCCCGACGTCGAGCCCGGCCGGATCGCGGAGGTCGCGGTGCAGGCCGGTTGCACGGCAGCCGAGCCGATCGGCGCGCACACCTCGGTGGCGAAGCTGATCCTGCACAAGTATCTGGAGGCGTGCGGCTAGCCGCACACCTGGCCAGGGGTGCGGGCGGCCGCACACCTCGCCCGGCGGCGCATGGCTCCCCCCGTGCCATGCGCTGCCGAATCGTGCCCGGAGTCGCTCGGACGGGTGAGTCGTGGGTGGGCCACGGTCGAGTCGCGGTCCAGTCGTGGGTGAGCCACCGGATCGGGCGACACTGCCGGGCGGAGGGTGTCGAGCCGGGGCGCGTTCGAGCTTCCGTGATCGCGGGCGCGCTGGGAGAGTTCCGCCAAACGGCGGCTCTTCGGCTGCGGTGCCGGGGTGGGGGGAACACGGGGCCATGGACACGTCACGCAAGAAATACAGTTTTGCGATCGCGCTGGTGGCGATCGGCCTGCTGGCCGGGCTGATCACCCTGATCTGGGAATCGGACCGGACCCGTGACACCCCGCACAAGGACTCGGCGGCCTCGGCGCCCAGCCCATCCGCGCCCGCGTCCGCGTCGTCCGGGGGTCGGCCGACCAGCCTCACCCTGACCACCACGGGGGATGTGCTCGCCTATCCGACCATCATCGCCCAGTCCGAGAGCGACGCGGGCGGGTCCGGCGTATTGGGTGGCTCGGCCGGCTCGGGCGGCTCGGGAAACGACTTCCACAAGATCTTCGCGGACGTGGTGCCGCTGGTGCAGAAGTCCGATCTGGCGCTGTGCCACATGGAGACGCCGTACGCCCCGCCCGAGGGGCCGTTCACCGGATACCCGATCTTTGCCGCGCCGCCGCAGATCGCCCGCACGCTCGCGGACACCGGCTACGACGGCTGCTCGACCGCGTCCAATCACACGCTCGACGGCGGCTTCACGGGCCTGCAACGCACGCTGGACACGCTGGACGCGGCGGGCGTACGCCACGCGGGCAGCGCGCGGACCGAGCAGGAGGCCGCGCCGACGATCCTGGACGTCAAGGGCGTCAAGGTCGCGCACCTGTCCTGGACATACGACACCAACGGCATCCCGCTGCCGGAAGGCAAGCCGTGGTCGGTCAACGTGATCGACAAGGACCGGATGATCGCCCAGGCCCGGGCAGCGCGTGCCGCCGGCGCCGAACTGGTCCTGCTCAGCGTGCACTGGGGCACCGAGTGGCAGCGCGAGCCGGACGCCCAACAGCGAGAGCTGGCGAAGGAGTTGACCGCCTCGACGAACAACGGTGTCAAGGACGTCGACCTGATCATCGGTACGCACAACCACGTGCCGCAGGCATACGAGAAGGTCAACGGCACCTGGGTGATCTACGGCATGGGCGACGAGTTGGCCAACTTCCCGGACAAGCCGCGCGGGAACTACAGCTCGGCCGGGCTGTTCACGTTCTCCCGGGACGCCGCGGGCACGTGGAGCGTGACCAGCGCGCAGTTCCGTCCGCTGTACTCGCACCCGGGCCCGCCGTTTCGGATCCTGGACGTGAACAAGGCGCTGGCCGACCCGGCCACTCCGGCCGATACCCGGGCGCTGTTGCAGACCGCGCGCTCCACCGTGGCGGACGCGGTGTTCTCCGAGGGCGCGGCCGGTGCGGGGCTCACCGAGTCGCAGTAGGGCGAATCGCGGGGGCCGGGGGGTGGGCGGGCTCGTGCGCCGATCGCGGTCACGGCGTCGGGAGCGCGTCCCAGAAGGCCAGTTCGTAGCTCTGCATCAGGCGGGCGGCGGTCTTGGCGCCCTCCTGGTCGTCGCCCGCGTCCAATCCGGTCTGCAACAGGGTCAGCGCCGCGTCCTCGAAGCCCGGCGGCAACGACGCGAAGTAGGTGAAGAACGCGACCTGGTCCTCGGTCAATTCGTGGTGGGTACGCAGCGCCCGCGCGAACCGCTCGCAATACCCGCCCCAGAAACCGAAGTTGGCCAACAATGCGAGTGAGACCTCGGCGCGCGAGCCGTACTGGGCCAGCCAGGCCAGGTGATGCGGGTAGCCCTGCGCGGCGGCGTTCGGGGCGTAGCCGAGCAGATCGGCGGCGCTCATGCCGATCGCCTCCGCGTACGGCATCAGCAACTGCAACGCCTGGCTCTCGCCGCTCGCAAGGGCCAGGAAAAGCGGCGTCGCCTCCGGGAAGCGGGCCGCGAGCAGGGAGAACGAGCGCCGATCGCTCAGGATGATCCGGTACTCCTCACCGGCGATCCGGCGCAGCGCGTCGACGTCCACCGGACCGTGCTCGGCACGGTCCACGAATCGGTTCGTCGATCCTGCGGTCAGGTCCTGTACGACCTGGGTGTAGAGCATCCGTGCGTCCATGCTGCTCCGTTCGTTCGCCGTGTCGATTCCGCCGCCGTGCTCGGCCTTCGCGGGCGAGTCCTATGTCTCCCCGGGAAGGGGGCGATCCACGCCTGCGGGGTGCATAGGAGTGGGTCCGGTGGCGGGTGGGCGGTGGCGCGTGGCGGGTGGCGGACGGCAGGGCCGGTCGAGCGCTTCGCGCTCGGGGTGCTCGTCCGCCACACGGCCGGGAGCGGGGTCTGTCGGCGGGATCCGTGAACGCCTGCCCAATCGGAATGTGCGTGGTTAAGCTCGGGCGGCACGGGCGACGGAGGAGCGGGTGTGGCCGAGGACGACAGGGCGCTGCCCAGGCAACTCCGGGACGTACTTCGTGAGTCCGGCCGGCGGCTGGGTTACGACCGGGGCGACGCGCTGTTCATGGAGGGCGACCACCCGCGCCACGTGGTGTTGATCGAGCATGGTCAGGTCAAGATCGAGCGGGCGACCTCGGACGGCTCGGCGGTCACCATCGCGGTGCGCGGACCGGGCGAGTTGGTCGGCGAACTGGCCTGTATCGACGGGCGCGGCCGGTCCGCGACGGTGGTTGCGCTGGGGCCGGTGGTGGCCGTTCTGGTGCCGCTGTCCCGCTTTCGCGAGTTGCTCAACACGAATGCTCCGTTGGTGTACGCGGTGCTGATTCGTACCGTGTCGCGAATTCGCGAGTCGGACCGGTGGCGGGTCGAGTACGGCGCGCTGGCCACCGGGCGTCGGGTGGCCCGGGCGCTGGCCGATCGCACGCTGGGCAGCGCCGAGGGGCCGTGTGTGATCCGGACCACGCAGCAGGAACTCGGCGACGCGATCGGCATTTCGCGCGAATCCGTGGTCCGCGCGCTGCGGGTGCTGCACGAGTCGGGACTGGTGGAGACCCGGCGCGGCAGCATCGTCGTGCCCGATCCGCCGGCTTTGCGGGAATGGGCCGACGGATAACGCGTTGTGTGTCATCTGACGCGTACAACCGGCCGCCGCCGGAGTACTCCTTGAGGGGCAGGGAGCCAGGGGCGCGTGAGCGCACGGTGCGGTAGGGGGAATCCGTGGGAGCCAAGTCGCGATACATGTCGATCCTGGTGCTCGACGTCGAGCGATTCGGCCGACGTTCGGACGTGACACAGGAGTGGGTACGCGGCCGGTTGTACGAGCTGCTGCACTCCGCGCTCGAATCGGCGGGCATCGCCTGGGACGCGTGTGTGGTCGAGGACCGCGGCGACGGGGCGATCCTGCTGATCCCGGCGAACGTACCCAAGGAGGACCTGACCGATCTGTTCATCGATCGGCTGCACGCCGGACTGCGCAACCACGATCGGCACGCGAGCGACGAGGCACGGATCCGGCTGCGGGTGTCCCTGCACGCGGGCGACGTGGTGCAGGACATCCGGGGCTGGTCGGGCAGCGCGATCAACACCGCGTGCCGGCTCGTCAACGCCGACCCGCTGCGCGAGGTGTTGGCCGCGGCCGAGCGCGCGTGCCTGGCGCTGATCGTGTCCCGGTCCTGGCACGAGGCGGTCGTCGTCCCGGAGCGCGGCGGCCTGGAGAGCTCGGCGTACGGGGAGGTGCACGTGTCGGCCAAGGAAGTCGACGAGACCGCGTGGGTGTACGTGCCCGGATATCAACGTCCACCCGCCACGGACACCGATCATGTGGCGACTCCGCCTCGGGTGCGGAAGACGACTGTCCGGCGCGGGGGGCTGGACAGGGGCTTCAGTTTCGACGGTGAGGTTCGCCAACCTCGGTGACGTGGTGGGTGGGGACGTACTCGGTGCGCCGGGTCGAGCAGACCGACCGATGGGGGCGGTCTCGACCGGCGCACGGCGGCCGGCACCGGCGGGCCTGGGAGGGAGAGGCCCGGCGGCGCTCGGCACATGGACGGACGGTCGTGTTCCCACGCGCGGGGACACGGCCGTCCGTAGGCACAGGGTTCGGGCACACCGTGGCGGCGCGTGAAGTCGGCACCTTGCTTCGCGGCGAGGTCCCGGCTTCGGACCGGGGCCTTGACTTCGGTGGCCGCGGCTTCGGTGGCCGCAGCTTCGGACCGGGGATTTGACTTCGGTGGCCGCGGTTTTCGGTTCGGGGCCCCGACTTCGGTTGTCGGCGTCCACACCCACACCCACGGGCGCCTCGTGTCCGCGCTCGGCACTCCGGGGTCGGTTCGGCGGGTTTCGCGCGGGCCGGTGCGGGCCGGTGCGGGC
Organism: Embleya sp. NPDC005575; assembly: GCF_040605455.1. Lineage (NCBI taxonomy): Bacteria > Bacillati > Actinomycetota > Actinomycetes > Kitasatosporales > Streptomycetaceae > Embleya > Embleya sp. NPDC005575. The sequence continues at coordinate 7,889 of NZ_JBEXCV010000106.1, forward strand.
CGGTCCGGGCTCGTCGGGCTCCGTCGAGCGGGCCGGGGTGCGCAGTGGAGTCGGATGTTCACGGTGAGTGGTCGAGGAGGGTGATCGAACTTGATTTGTGCTCCGGTGTGTTCGAGGATTTCGGACCATGGGACCTCTCAAGCCGGATATCGCCGAGCTGATCTTTGGATTCATCATCTTCATCGTGGTCTTCGCGGTGTTCGCGAAGGTGTTGCTGCCGCGCATCAGTCGCACCATCGCCGAACGGCACGACGCGCTCGAAGGTGGTTTCGACCGGGCGACGGACCTCCAGGCGGAGAGTGAGGCGGCGCTGGCCGAGCTGCGGGCGCAGATGACCGAGACCCGTAAGGAAGCCGCGCTGGTTCGGCAGCAGGCGGCCGAGGAGGGCGCCCGGTTGATGGCCGAGGCGCGCGCCGAGGGGCAGCGGATCAAGGAGGAACTCGTCACCTCCGGCCACGAGCAGCTGGACGCGGACCTCGCCCTGGCGAGCGCGTCGCTGCACGCGGAGCTGGGCCTGATCGCGACGGAGCTGGCGGGCAAGGTGCTCGGCGAGCCAGTCGGCACGCTGGTGGCCGACAGTGATGTGATCGAGCGCTTCCTGGCCGAATTGGACCAGCTGGACACGGAGCAGGGCGGCGGTTCGGCCGGCAAGGGCTGACCGACGGGCTGCACGGGTGGCCGGGTCCGGGGATCGTCTCCTCGGGGCCGGTCACTTTTGCGTTCGGCGGCCGTCTCGGCGGTGGTGGAGCGGGCGGTGGTCGCCCCACGGGGGCGTTCGGGTGGAGGGTGCTCGGGCGAGGGGTGCTCGGGCGAGGGTGTTCGGGTGGCAGGTGTTCGGGCGGGGCGGGAGGGCGGCCGGCCTCGGGATCGAGGCCGGAGCCGGACCGGGATGGGCCTGTGCGCGCCCCCGCCCGGGCCCCGGCCCGATCCGTCAGCCTCGGAAGTCCGGGTCCGGCTCGAACTCCGGGTAGTACTCCGGCTCCGGTTCGAAGTCCGGTTCGTAGTCGTTCTGGTAGTCGGGCTGATAGTCCGGCAGGGGTTCGCGGACGAGTTCGGGCACCGGCTCGCGGGTGAGTTCGGCGACGGGTGCCGAGGCGGCCTTCGTGGTGGGTGCCGGGGTGCGTGCCGCTCCGGGCGCCGGCGCGGAGGCGGATACGGGCGCCGGGGCGGGGCCACCGGGCGTCGAGCCGGCCAGCGTGTCCAGGATCGACTGACCGTACTTGGCCAGCTTGTTCTCGCCGATGCCGCTGATCGCGCCCAATGCGGCCAACGTGTCGGGCCCGGTGGTGGCGATCTCACGCAGGGTCGCGTCGTGGAAGATCACGTACGCCGGTACGCCCTGCTCCTTCGCGGTCGCCGCGCGCCACGCGCGCAACGCCTCGAAGATCGGTGCCGCCGCCGCGGGCAGCTCGACCGGCGCGGCCTTGCCCTTGCCGGACTTCGCCGCCCGGTCGGCCTTGGCCGCGCGCGCCGGCCGCTCCGGCTCACGGCGCAGCATCACCTCGCGCCGCCGGCCGAGCACCTCGTCGCTCGCCTCGGTGAGCACGAGCGCGTTGAACGAGGGCTCGACGGCGATCAGCTTCATGGCGAGCAACTGCCGCACCACGCTCATCCATTCGGTCCGACTCAGCTCGGTGCCGATGCCGAACACGCGGAGCGTGTCGTGGTCGAACTGGATGACCTTGGCCGTCTTGGCGCCCAGCAGGATGTCCACGATCTGGCCCGCGCCGAACTTCTGCCCGCGCCGCTCGTTCTTGAGCCGCCACACGGTCGACAACACCTTCTGCGCCGCGATCGTGCCGTCCCAGGACGCGGGCGGCGACAGGCACGTGTCGCAGTTGCCGCACGCGGTGCTCTCCTGGCCGAAGTAGGCGAGCAGGCGGACGCGTCGACACTCGACCGTCTCGCACAGCGCCAACATCGCGTCCAGGTGCGTGCCCAGTCGGCGGCGGTGTGCCTGGTCGCCCTCCGAGCCCTCGATCATCTTGCGCTGCTGCACCACGTCCTGGAGCCCGTACGCCAGCCACGCGGTGGACGGCAGCCCGTCGCGCCCGGCGCGACCGGTCTCCTGGTAGTAGCCCTCGACCGACTTGGGCAGGTCCAGGTGCGCGACGAAGCGCACGTCGGGCTTGTCGATGCCCATCCCGAACGCGATCGTGGCGACCATCACCATGCCGTCCTCGCGCAGGAAGCGGGACTGGTTGGCGGCGCGCACGCGCGAGTCCAGACCCGCGTGGTACGGCAACGCGTCGATGCCGTTGTCGACCAGGAACGCGGCGGTCTTCTCCACCGAGGCCCGGGACAGGCAGTAGACGATGCCCGCGTCGCCGGCGTGTTCGGCACGGAGCAGGTCGAGCAGCTGCTTCTGCGGCTTGTCCTTGTGCACGATCCGGTACTGGATGTTGGGCCGGTCGAAGCTGGCCACGAAGTGCCGGGCCTGTTGCAGGTTCAGCCGGGAGGCGATCTCGGCGTGGGTGGCCTCGGTAGCGGTCGCGGTGAGTGCGACACGCGGCACGTCCGGCCAGCGCTCGTGCAACTGGGAAAGGGTGAGGTAGTCGGGCCGGAAGTCGTGGCCCCACTGCGCCACGCAGTGTGCCTCGTCGATCGCGAACAGCGAGACGTTGCCCCGGTCGAGGAGCCGCAGGGTCGCGTCGACCTTCAGCCGCTCCGGCGCCAGGTAGAGCAGATCGAGCTCGCCGGCCAGGAACTCCGACTCGACCATCCGTCGCTCGTCGGGGTTCTGCGTCGAGTTGAGGAATCCGGCGCGCACGCCCAGCGCGGTGAGCGCGTCCACCTGGTCCTGCATGAGCGCGATCAGCGGCGAGACGACCACTCCGACGCTTTTTCGCACCAGTGCGGGGATCTGGTAGCAGAGCGACTTCCCGCCGCCGGTGGGCATCAGTACGAGCGCGTCGCCGCCCTCGATCACATGGTCGATGATCTCCTGCTGGCTCCCGCGAAACGAGTCGTAGCCGAAGACGCGGTGCAGAACCTGCAGCGCTTCGCTGATCTGGGGACCGTCGTCGAGCGCTGTCATCCGAGCAGTCTAAGAGCTGTCGGCGACACCCGAGGTCGGTCTGTGGACAACGCCGACCGACCGTGCGCGGCACGGTTGTGGACAACCCTGAAGGACTTGGCCATAGCGCGCGCCCGCCGGGGCCGGGAGGCATCCGGATGCTTGCCGGATGCCGCCGGGGGGTGCTGGTCGGGCGGATCCTGCGGGTCGGGCGGGGTCGTGGGCGTAACGAGGGGGGACGGGCGGGGTCGTGGGGGTGGCGGGGCGGGGTGGGCGGAGTCGGGATGGTGGCGGGGCGGGGTGGCCGGAGTCGTGGGGGCGGCGTTGCTGCTTGTTGGGCGACTTCGTCGCCGGCTCGCGAGGCACCGCCTTTTTCTCTCCCCCGCTTCGCTCCTCCGAGAAAAAGGCAGCCCCTCGCTCGTGACTTCGTGTCCCTCCGCTTCGCTCCGGGTCACGAAGTCTCAACTTGCGGCTCCGCCGCTCTCCGCGCTTCGCGCGTCGATCGCTGGGGTGGGGCTGGGTCGGGGGCGCTGACGCGCCGGGGGAGGGCGTCCGGGGGCGGGTGGGTGGGGATGGCTCTGGGCGGCTGCGGGTGTCGGTTGTTCAGGGCTGGGTGCGGCGCGGTACGCCCAGCGGGTTGGCGTCGCGCAGTTCTGCGGGCAGGAGGGCGTCGGGCCAGTCCTGGTAGGCGGTCGGCACCAACCAGCGCTCCAGGGCGGTGCCGCCGACGGAGGTGTGGCCCGGGGCGGTGGTGGCGGGCCAGGGGCCGCCGTGGTGCATCGCCCAGCACACCGCGACGCCGGTGGGCCAGCCGTTGTGGATCAGCCGACCGACGCGCGGACGCAGGGCGGCGCCGACCCGGGCGGCGAGCGGGTGGTCGGCCTCGACGGCGTGTACCGAGCCGGTGAGGCTGCCCGGGAGCCGGCCGAGCGCGGCGAGCAGGGCGTCCTTGTCGGCATAGGTGACCACCAGGCCGGCCGGGCCGAAGGTCTCCTCGGTCAGCTCGGCCGCGTGCGCGACGAATTCGGCGAGGTCGACATGCCACACCACCGGAGCCACCGCCCAGGCCCCCTCGGCGGCGCCGCCGCGGGCGAGCTCGCGTCCCGCGCGCGCCGACGTGCCGTCCTCGTACGCGTCGCGGATGCGTTCGGACAACATCGGGCCGCCGGTCGCGGTGCGCGCGTGCGTGGCAATGGCGTCCAGGAGCTTGGTGTCCTCGGGCACGAACAGCAGCCCGGGGTTGGTACAGAACTGGCCGGTGCCCAGGGTGAGCGAGCCGAGGTAGCCGGCGGCCAGTTCCTCGGTTCGTTCGGCCGCCGCGCCGGGCAGCACCACAACCGGGTTGACGCTGCCCAGTTCACCGAAGAACGGGATCGGGTCGGGGCGGCCGGCAGCCAGGTCGAACAGGGCCCGCCCGCCCGCGAGCGAGCCGGTGAAGCCGACGGCCGCGATGCCGGGGTGGGTGACCAGTGGGCCGCCCGCGGCGCGACCGGCGACCAGGCCGAGCAGGTCCTCGGACGCGCCGGCGGCGGACAACGCGGTACGCACCACGCGGGCCACCGCGAACGAGGTGGCCGGATGCGCCTCGTGCGCCTTGACCACCACCGGACACCCGGCCGCCCACGCGGACGCGGTGTCGCCGCCGGCGACGGAGAACGCGAACGGGAAGTTGCTCGCGGCGAACACCGCGACCACGCCGATCGGGTGCAACATCCGCCGCACGTCGGGCCGGCCGAGCGCCGGATCGGCCGGGCTGAGCACCGCGCCCACGTGCGCGCCGTCCCGGAGCAGGCCGGCGAACATCCGCAGTTGGCCGGACGTACGGCCGACCTCGCCGGTGAGCCGGGCCCCGCCCAGCGCGGTCTCCGCGTCCGCGACGGCGACCAACTCGGCACGCGCGGCGTCGAGCGCGTCGGCAACGGCCTCCAGCACCTCGGCCCGCTCGGGACCGGAACGCGCGGCCCACGCCGGTGCGGCGGCCCGAGCGGCGGCGACCGCGCGCTCGACATCGGCCTCGGTACTGGCGGCCACGGGAGCACCGATCGGCGCCCCGGTGCGGGGGTCGCGCCCCTGTACGGCGGCCGGCTGTACGGCGGCCTGCTGTACGACGGTCGGCTCGGCGGCGGGAGTCGGGGTCGACTCGATCACGGCGATTCCTCCGGGTCGGACGAACGAGGGCCTGAGGGGTGGTCAGGCACGGTGGGGCGGTTCGGGCGCGGTGCGGGTCGATGGTTCGCAAGCCATCGAATCACGATCCGGTGAGTGGTTCGCCAGCCGTCGGTCGAGAGCCTCGCAGTACGGTGAAAAAACAGGCCGAGGAGGTGAGGAAGCATGTCGGCACCACCCCCTTGGATGTATCCGCCGAACGGCACCCACTGGACCGCCGACGACATGGACAGGTTGCCGCCGGAGGCGCCGCGACATGCGGAACTCATCGACGGGGCCCTGATCTTCATGCTCTCGCCGCAGCGGATCTTCCATCCCGGGTCAAGCGCAACCTGACGTCGACACCGGCCGCGCAGAGGAGGAGGCGAACCTTCCGGTCGTGTACGTCTTCGAACTCGAACCGGCCACCGGCGGCCGTGTCCCGACCGGGATCCACCGGACCCGGTTGCAGGTCGCGGTGCCATTCCCGATCGAGATCGATCTCGCGGCTCCGGTGGGGTGAGTCGGCCGCCGCCGGATGAATGTTGCTCGGCGCGGCCCTGGGGGATCGTTGGGTCAGCCGTCTCGGCGTGAGGTGCCTCGGATCTCCAGGTGGGTCGGGACGACGCGGCCGGTGGAGGTGGGGTCGCCGGACTCCAATGCCTTGAGCAGCAGCTCGACTCCCACGGACGCGATTTCGGCCGGGTTCAGGCTCAGGGTGGTGATCGGCGGCTCGGTCTGGGTGGCCGTGGGGTCGTCGCTGACGCACACGATCAGCAAGTCCTCCGGAACGCTCAGGCCATGGGCGCGGACGGTTTCCAGAATCAGCGGCGGGCTCGCCTCGGTGAGCACGAAGAGCCCGTCCGGGCGGTCGGGGCGCGCCAGCATGTGGTCGATCACGGCGCGCGCGGCCTGATTGCCCGGACGCGCGGTCAGTTCCACAAGCGGAGCGAACTCCCGTTCCAGACACCAAGTGTGATACGTGGTCAGGGCCTCCTCGTAGAACAGCGAGCTGGAATGCGCGGCCACCAGGCCGATCCGCCGCGCGCCGCCCGCGGCCAGGTGATCGAGCACGCCGCGGACGGCGGCTTCGTGGTCGATGTCGACCCAGTGCGCGCCGGTCAGGCCCTCGAGCCGCCGGTCCGAGACGACCGGGATGCGGGCCGCCAGGAAGTCCTCGACCAACGGGTCGTCCGCGAGCGGGTCGGCAACCACGGCCGCGTCCAGCGGCAGGTCGGCCCACTCGTCCCGGGCCGAGTGGGTGGGCAGCAGGACCAGCGCGTATCCGTGGGTGAGCGCGGCCTGCGCGGTGGCGCTGGTGAGTTGGGCGAAATAGGGCGATTCCATGTACGACCACGGTGTCTCCACGTACTCGCGCACCGCGTATCCGATCAGCCGGGCGTGCCCCGCCCGCAGCAGTCGCGCGGTCGCGTTCGGCCGGTAGCCGAGTCGGCGCGCGGTCTCCTGCGCATGCAGCCGGACCGCGTCGGACAGCCGACCGGTGCCGTTGAGGGCGGCCGAGACGGTGGTCTTGGACAGCCCCGCCTCGCGGGCCACGTCGACGAGTCGGACCCGGGGCACGGGCGCGGGACGCTGGCCGCCGCCGCGGGGTGAGGTGGTCATGTCACCACATGCTGCCGGCTGCCGAGCCCCGAGTCACGCGTGCCCATGGTGCGATGACCTCCAGAAAACCGTTCCCGCAGGTGCTTGTGCGGGAACGTTCCCGCGTCGATACTCCACACAGCTTCGGCGGGCGGTGCCGGGCCGCCGCGTCGGCGCTTTTGGGCCTGAATGCCTCGATGCCTCCGGGCCCGCGTCGGCTTCCTCGCGGGGCGCCCTCTTCGGTCGTCCGCTTCCCGATGTGTTCCTTTCCGCCGCCCCCGCCCGTTGCTTTCCTTCCCGTCGTCTGCGCAAGGAGTCTCATGTCCACCCCTGCCGATGTCGTCTTCCGAGGTGGGCCGGTCCATACGGTCGACGCCGCTCGTCGCCGGGCCACGGCGGTGGCCGTGCGCGACGGGCGGATCGTGGTCGTCGGGCACGACCCGGACGTACGCGACCTGATCGGCCCACGTACCGACGTGATCGACCTGGCCGGACGGGCGTTGGTGCCCGGCTTCCAGGACTCGCATGTCCACCCCGCCCTCGCGGGAATGACACTGATCCGCTGCGACCTCTCGGAAGCGCGGGATGCCGAGGCGACGTTCGCGCTGATCCGTGCGTACGCGGCCGACCGGCCCGACGAGGCGTGGATCAGCGGCGGCGGCTGGAACATGGAGGCGTTCGCGGGCGGTACGCCGAGCCGGCACCAACTCGACGCGATCGTGCCGGACCGCCCGGCGTTCCTGATCAACGCGGACGGTCACGGCGCGTGGGTCAACACGCGTGCGCTCGAACTCGCCGGCGTCACGAAGGACACCCCGGACCCGGCCGACGGACGGATCGAGCGCGAAGCCGACGGCACCCCGCAGGGCACGCTGCACGAGGGTGCGACCGCCCTGGTCGGCGACCTGGTACCGGGCCTGGACGCGGCGGACGGCCTGCGTGCGCTGCTCGCCGGCCAGGCGCGCATGCACTCGGTCGGCGTGACGTCCTGGCAGGACGCGATGGTCGGCTCGGCCCACCCGGGTCTGGACCCGCTGGACTCCTACCTCACGGCGGCCCGTTCGGGGCAATTGACCGCCCGGGTCGTGGGCGCGTTGTGGTGGGAACGCGACCGCGGCGCCGAGCAGTTGGAGCGACTGCTCGACCTACGGGCGTCCTCGTCGGTCGGGCGCTTCGCGGCGACCAGCGTGAAGATCATGCAGGACGGCGTCGCGGAGAACTTCACCGCCGCCCTGAACGAGCCCTACTTCGACGGCTGCGGCTGCCACACCGGCAACAGCGGCCTGAGCTTCGTCGACCCGATCGCGCTGCGCGAGCACGTCACGCTGCTGGACGCGCACGGTTTCCAGGTACACGTGCACGCGGTCGGCGACCGGGCGGCCCGCGAGGCGCTGAACGGCTTCGCCCAGGCGCTCGCGACCAACGGCCGCGGCGATCACCGGCACCACATCGCGCATCTCCAGGTGATCCACCCCGACGACATACCGCGCTTCGCCGCGCTCGGCGTGACCGCCAACCTGCAACCCCTGTGGGCCGCCCACGAGGCCCAGATGGACGAGCTCACCATCCCGTTCCTGGGCGACGAACGCGCGGCGTGGCAATACCCGTTCGGCGACCTGCTCCGCTCCGGCGCCACGCTTGCGGCGGGCAGCGACTGGCCGGTCAGCGCACCGGATCCGATGTGGGGCATCCACACGGCGGTCAACCGCGTCCTGCCGTCCTTCGCGGATCCGTCCGACACCGTCTTCCTTCCCGAGCAGCGCATCGACCTCACGGCGGCCCTGGCCGCCTACACGGTGGGCACGGCGTACGTGAACCACCGCGACCACGACACGGGCACCATCGAGCCCGGCAAGCTCGCGGACGTGGTGGTACTCGACCGCGACCCGTACGCGGGGCCGGCGACGGAGATCGGCGAGACGGGAGTGCTGGGGACGTACGTGGAGGGCGCGGCCGTATACGCGGCGCAGGGGCTGTAGGGCCCGCCGGGTAGACCCGGCTCCCCGAATCGTGGGGTGGGCATCGTCCGCGGAGGAGAGGACGCCCACCCCACAGCCATGAGATCATGATCCTTGTGGAGACAATCCGTGTGCAGATAATCTGCGTGGAGAGTCGCCTCGAAAGCCCTGCTCGCCCGGCCTGGCCTGGCGGATGCCATCCCACCTACCACCATCCCCCTACGCACGTCGAAGGCGCCGACATGCCCCTGAGCCCCGAAGACAGTCCCGGCTTCCTGCTCTGGCACACCACCCTGCGCTGGCAACGTGCCATGGCCGCGACCCTGACCCCCCTCGACCTGACTCACCCTCAATTCGTACTCCTGGCGAGCCTGCACTGGCTCGACACCCAGGGTGCCCACCCCAACCAACTCGCCCTGGCCACCCACGCCGGCATGGACGTCAAGACCGTCAGCCAGGTCCTGCGCCGCCTCGAAGCCAAGGGCTACCTGACCCGCGAGACCGATCCGGCCGACACCAGGGCCAAACTCCTTCGCATCACCGAACCCGGCGGCACACTGGCGAAGCGAGCCATGCACGACGTCGAGGCGGCCGACGCAACCTTCTTCGCAGAAGTCCCGCAATACGCAAGCCTCCTGAACTCCCTGCGCCACCTCTCCGGCACCCCCGACCAATAGCGGAACAGCATTTCCGGCACCGGGACATGCGGCACGAGGATGTACGGTTTGATGGAAGTCATGCCGATACCACCACCGTTCACCGAACAGGACCTCCTCGACGCCGCCGGAGACAAGTCGTACGGACGCGGTGAGGGCTACCTCGGCGCGGTCGCGAACCTGACCGAGGAGGGTCCGGGTTACGTCACCGCCGCCGTATACGGAAACGACACCTACACGGTCGTCCTCGAATACGGAGCGGACGGTCTCACCGGCGACTGCGATTGCCCATACGGCGAGCAGGGCTACTTCTGCAAGCACTGCGTTGCCGTCGGCCTCGTCTTCCTGCGCTCCACCACGGCCCACCCGGTCGAGGAAGCCCAAGCCGCCGCGTTCGACCTCCGCGCCTACCTGGCCTCACTCGATCCCCACGAACTCGTCGACCTCCTCGACGAGGCGGCCCGCAGCGACCCCGACCTGCGCCGGCGGCTCGCCCTGCGCGCGGCCCGCACCGACGGCGGCGACGGCCCGGACATCACATCGATTCGCGAGCACCTGGGCCGGGCGCTCCGCACCTACGGCTACCTGGACCGGCGCGGCGCCCACGTCTACGCCGAGGCGGTCGCCGACATCGCCGAGACGCTGCGGGAGCTGTACGAGGGCGGCCACCACGTCGCCGTCATGGACCTCTCCGGCCGCGCCCTGGCCCTGATCGGCACGGCGCTCGACGGGATCGAGGACTCCGACGGCGGCATCCCCGAAGAGGGCGAAGCCCTGGCGGAACTGCACGCCGAAGCCTGCGCCGCGGCCTCGCCCGACCCGGCCGAACTCGCCGACTGGCTCCTCGCCTTCCAACTCGCGAACCACAGTTGGCCTGAATTGGCGATCCGGGACTACACCGAGCCACTCGGGGAAACCGGGATCACGCACTACGCCGACCGACTGCGCGCCGTACAAGAAGACCGCTCCAGGCGCGACGAGCACCGGTGGTTGATCCAGCACCTCCGTGAGGACCTGGCCAAAGTACGAAAAGACACGGACGCGCAGGTCGAGGCACTCGCCGACAACCTCACCCACGGCTACGCCTACCTCCGCATCGCCGAGGTCCTCACCGCCGCCGACCGCGAGGCCGAGGCCCTTGACTGGGCCGAACGCGGCTTCGCCGAACACCCGAACGAATCCAGACTCGCCGACTACCTGACGCAGCGATACAGCACCGCAGGCCAGGACGCGGACATCCTCAGGATCCGCTGGGAGCAATTCCGCAACGGGCCAAGCGTCGCCTCCTACACCCAGATTCTGGAAGCAGCCCGAGCGATCGGCTCGGAAGACCACTACCGCGCCGAGACCTTGCGACTTCTGCGCGACGCAGCCGGTGAGAAGCGCACCGGCACTTGGGCGGCCCGAGTCCTGATCGACGTCCTGCTCGCCGAGGAGCACTTCGACCAGGCATGGAAGGCCGCCGACACCTTCGGCGCCAACCGCGACCACTGGCTACGCCTCGCCGAGGCCTGCCAAACCACCCGCCCCGCAGAGGCCATGCGCATCTACCTGAAAGAAGCCGAAGCCCTCATCCTGAAAACAGGCAACGACGCCTACGCCCGTGCCGCCGACCTGCTCGTACGCGCCCGCGACATATCCCGGGCCTCCGCCCGCGAGCCCGAGTGGCACAAGCACTTCGCCGCACTCCGCACCGAACACCACCGCAAACGAAACCTGACAGCCCAACTCACCCGCTGCGGCCTCACCTGAACCACGACGAGACCGGGACCAGGACAAGCTCGCCGCTGCTCCGGCGACGAGCCCAGCCCTGGCCACGCGGCGGCTCGGTGCTCCGGATTCACGAGACGTCTCCGGACGTCCCGGCGCCTGTCGCAGGCACGGAGGTCCGCATAGCGGGCGAGCAGGCGCAAAGCCTCGGACCAGCATCGACGAGACTGATTTTCCAGCCGGGTCGACCGATGACCGCGTCCTCGCGCCGCCTGAAGTCGTGCCGGTAGTCGGCTGTGTCGAGCCGTTCACCGCGGGCGTGTTCGAGGACAAGTGCATCGGGATCAAGCATCTGAGATGTCCGGCTTCGCCGCGCGGAGCGTGCTTCCGGGGATCACGGCCGGCCGCTCTCCACGAGAGATCGACGCACTCGCCGGGAGGCGCGACTCGTACCAAGCCCTCAAGGTCAGACGGGCGGCGTCAGATCGCTCTCGCTGATGGTGTACGTCAGCGGAGGGTAGATGAAGTCCGTTTCATTGTTCTCACGGCGCCGTAGTCGGTAAAACTCGTGCCTCTGCTCATCGTCGGCCGACATGAGGCGTGCACCCTGCGGGAGGTATACATGTCCGTCGCGAAAACGAACGAAGGTCTTTGACGTTCGAAACGTTACACCCAACCATTGATTGTCCGTCGTCCGGACGGGCGTATCCAATACGATTTTGTGCCTGAGTTGCCGATTCGTGTCGACAGAAAACGCAACGATACTGTTGTGGGCGAGGGGGATCTCAAACTTCCCGCCACCGGACCCCTTTGATTCGAAGATCAACTTCCTCGGCGGGCTCGCCTCGGGACGTTGGTAGCAGGAGAACACGGCGATAAAAGACTCATTGGCCAGATCGAGGGCTTGGTCGGAATGGCTGCCCATGGTTGTATAAGCGTTCGTGTAGCTCTCGATGAGAGCATTATTGAAGCCGATCGAAAGCGCCGCACGTTCTTGAATCTGTTGCGCCAGCCGTTCGTGCACCCCCTGGAAACGCTGCGTCGGGCTGCTGTACCGAGTGGTAGTACGTACGAGAGGCACGTCACCCGCCTCGTCGATCCTGGTAAGCGCGGCGCCTCGTCGGCCTTTTCCTACGTCTTCAAAACGAGCCGATGCGGACAGCTCCGCAAAGGGATTCTCCTCGATGGGCAAAGTGCACGTGAGGATCTCATCCGAGATCCTAGACTCGGGGGGCAGTGTAGTCTCCCGTGTTCATGCTGAAGAGAAATTCGTCGCCGTAATCAATGAAGGACGAGGTCCTGTTCTCCTCGGCGTACAGCCTGCGCAGCTCGTTCATGCCGGCCGGTGTGGGCGGCCCCAGCTCCACCAAACCTCCGGCCTCTTTGAGGAACGTGCGGCCGTTCTTGTGAACGGCTTCGGCACTCGAACAGCGCACCACGTATCCCAGGCGGGTCGGGAGCAATTGGGCGTCCAATGTCGAGGGTCGGATTTCGTGCGTATACAGGCGGTTGGTGGACAATGGCATGAAGAATACGGAGCCGGGGTAGAGAGTCAGCGTGAATTGCGGGGGGAGCGCGACCCCGTTGCGTTCTTCGGTCGGCTCCTTGAGGCGAAAGTGGAGTTTGGTCAGCCCGCCGGCACCCTTCACGCCATAATCGAAGACGTCTTCGGCCAGGGGCTGCAGCTTGTCGAGCCGGTCATAGAAGGTGCAGAAGGCCATGATGCCATTGACGGGCATATCCTTGGTCTTGTCGGCATGGGCCGAGATCTTTGCCTTGGATTGCTTGCGTTCGTCCGTGGCAAGGGTGTTGTGGTAGATCTGAGCGAGGACGTGATTCAGCGGTGCCTGGTTCCGGAAGACGGCGGCGGCTTCGCGGTTCAGAGCCTCGACTATGCGCGTGTCGGTCGGGCGAAAACTCTCGGTCGGCCCCGAGAGATTCGTGGAGCACCGGAGCAGGCGGAAATGTAGTTCGTCACCGTCTCGTGTGACGGGCGTCAGATAGATTCCGCTGCGATGAGCTGTTCCCGGCTTGGTGGACTCCGTCAGGGACTGGAACTCGTGCTCCGCGTGGATCCGCCCGAAGTGATCGGTGCCGAGTCCGAAAAAGCGGCGATAGTACACGCCGACGCCGTGTACGCGGATGGGAACCCGGCCGAGGTCGACGAGGATCCGAGGTTCGTCGAGGTCCTCGCGATAACCGTGTGACAGCTCCCGGATAACGAATACCCGGGCAGCCGCACGCAGTCGGCGGTCGCTGATCTCGGATATATCGCCACACAGGTAGACGGTCTTCTGCGCAAGGTTGGGTGAACCGGAAGCAAGCTCCTCCGGCGTGATTGTGGACCCGAAGAAGTCCCTGATCAAGTCACTATCTTGCAACACCGAAGGTGCAACCAAAATGTTGCTCGCATCCTCGATGCTGGCTTCTGTCGGATCTGTTGTGTTCATCAAACGGTACCGTCATTTCTACGTCGGAGTCGACGGCATCGAACTCGTCCCGATCAAACACCTACCCAGCACCAAACTACCCGCCGTCGACACGGCTTTCAACACCCAGCTCCAAGTTCCGCGCCCTCGTTGAACAAGCCGTCGCAACACTTCAAGGCCGGCGCATGCTCGGCCAAGAAGGCGGCCGCTACCGCGCGCTTCTATCATCCAGATGGGAAGAAACACTCAGGCCATTGCCGGAGTACTTTCCCTGAGGACTTATGAATCAGCCTCTCGAAGACTGCGTCACGGCTTCATCTTGGCCGCCTCCGGCGATTCCGCCTTCGATTTCCTCCAACCCCGAGCGGAACGACCTCAGGTCGGTTCGGATGCGAAGATCTCGAAAGCGTTGATCTCAATCACAATGAAGAGAGAGATCTCGCTCTTTCGCGTAGCATTTCTAGTCATCCCCGAATGAGTCACATATTTGGACAGTTTTTCGCAGTGAATTGAGTCCGACCGATCAGTGATCGGCGCTCGGGTGCTTTTCCCGGCAGCTTCTCAGCGTGACCATCGACGATGACGCCTCTTGGCATGGGTCGTTCATGGCGAACGGATCGTCTGCGACAGGCGGTACAGGAAGCGGATGAGCCGAGCGACGAGGAACACTGGTTGGGCGAACTGCGGGCGGACCGGACGAAGAAGCACGATTTGGCTCGCGGCGCCGAGAGGGATGAACTCGCCGAAGATGCAGCGGCGGTCGACTCCGAGTCGGCCGCCTCGGGCGTGTGCGGGAACGTCGACCCGGATCGGGTTACGCGGCGGGTGCGGTCCACGCGGCGGCGTCAGGACGCTCCGGATCTGCCTCGGCGTACGACTACCAGGCGGCTGCTCGGGACGCTTTGCACTTCTCGAACCCCCCGACCCACCGCGGGCAAGCGTGGACGGACAGCGGAGAGGCGCACGACCCGCGCGGTCTGAAGCAGCGGGCCGACAAGGACACCCGGCCCGTGCCGATCCCTCCGCAACTCGTTGCGATCCCGTCCGAGCACATCCGCGACTCGATCAACAAGCGCATCTCGGACGGCCTCGGTGAGGTCGCCTGACTGGCCAGCCCCCCGGACGCAGAGCCTCGGATAGCCTCCGGGGCTCTCGTCGTGTCCGGGCCCAGCCCTTGGCGCGGCCTTGGCGCGCGATTCGCAAGTACGGGGTGTGACCTGCGGAAACGCCATCAAGATCACCACACGTATAACGCACAACGGCCGGCCTACACCTGCATCCGGCCGCCCATGCCTGCACGGAAAGTGAGGACCGACATGAGGCCCCAAAACAAAAACAGCAGCTCACGAGTGATCGTGGCTGCTGAGACTGTTCACGCTGTGTGCCCCTGGCAGGATTCGAACCTGCGCACACGGCTCCGGAGGCCGTTGCTCTATCCCCTGAGCTACAGGGGCTCGGGTGACGTGAACATTACCAGCTCTGGGGAGTGGGTTGCGAAGGGGTTGATGGTGGGGGTGGGCGAGGGGTGGATCAGAGGTGTGGATGAGATGTGTCGATCGGGCCCCCCGGTCGGTGTGGGGGGCCTAACCTCACTGGCGTGGGCGGGATTGGTGGTGAGGCGGCGCGGGTGCTTGTCGTGGATGACGACGAGGTGATTCGGCAGCTGATCGCGGTCAATCTGCGGCTGGAGGGGTTCGTGGTGAGTACCGCGTGTGATGGTGAGGAGTGTTTGCGGCTCGTGCACGAGGTGCGGCCGGATTTGGTCACGCTCGATGTGGTGATGCCGCATCTGGATGGGATCGGGACCGCTGCTCGGTTGCGGGCGGATCCGCGGACCAGTGGGTTGAAGATATTGATGATCAGTGCCTGTGCTCAGGATGAGGACTTCTCCCGGGCGCGGGCGGTCGGCGTCGACGGGTATCTGACCAAGCCGTTTCATCCCGAGCAGCTCATTCGGCTCGTGCGTGCGTTGTCGCCGGAACCGTTGGCCGGGACCCCGGGCGAGGCGTTGATCGATCCCTCGCGCGAACTTCCGAGCGATCCCGTGTCTGATCCCTCGTCGGAAGGCTCACCCGAATGACCTACCCCGCCCGCCGGGTGGGTTGGTCGGTGGGTCGCCTACGCTTGTCTCCGTGACCCCCGCAGAGCTTTCGCAGTCAGTGTTGTCCGCGGTTCGTGCCGCCGTCGAGGCAGGCGAGCTCGCCGTTGCCGTGCCCGAGAGCACGACGGTGGAGCGACCCAAGAACCGCGAGCACGGGGACTACGCGACGAACATCGCGTTGCAGCTCGCGAAGCCGGCCAAGCGACCGCCGCGGGAGATCGCCGAGTTGCTGGCCGCGCGGATCGCGCGGACGCCCGGCGTGGCCAAGGTCGACATCGCCGGCCCCGGCTTCCTGAACATCACGTTCGACACGGCCACCCAGGGCGAGCTGGCCCGCACCGTCGTCGAGGCCGGCGCCGAGTACGGCAGCAACAACGCGTTCGACGGGCTCAAGATCAACCTGGAGTTCGTCTCGGCGAACCCGACCGGGCCGATCCACATCGGCGGCGTGCGCTGGGCCGCCGTTGGGGACTCGCTGGGGCGGATCCTGCGCGCGTCCGGCGCGGACGTGACCACCGAGTACTACATCAACGACGCCGGCGTGCAGATCGACAAGTTCGGCAAGTCGCTGATGGCGGCGGCGAACGGTCGGCCCGTCCCCGAGGACGGCTACGTCGGCGCGTACATCAACGACATCGCCGCCGACATCGTCGCCGAGCACCCCGACGTGTTGAGCCTGGCCGAGGCCGAGCAGGAGAAGGCCTTCCGGGCCACCGGGCTCAAGCTGATGGTCGCCGAGATCCAGCGCTCGATGGAGAACTTCGGCGCGCACTTCGACGTGTGGTTCTCCGAGACCACGCTGCACGAGTCCGGCGCGGTGGAGAAGGCGATCGAGCGGCTGCGCGAGCAGGGGCACGTCTACGACGACAACGGCGCGATCTGGCTGCGCACCACGGACTACGGGGACGACAAGGACCGGGTCCTGATCAAGTCCGACGGCGAGAAGACCTACTTCGCCTCCGACGCCGCGTATTACCTGAACAAGCGCGACCGCGGCAACGAGGTCGCCGTCTACATGCTCGGCGCCGACCACCACGGCTATGTCGGGCGGCTCAAGGCGATCGCGGCCTGTGCGGGCGACGACCCCGAGCGCAACATCGAGATCATTGTCGGCCAGTTCGTGAAGATGATGCGGGCCGGCGAAGAGGTCCGGATGTCCAAGCGCGCGGGCAATATCATCACCATCGACGACGTCGTCGAGTGGATCGGCGTCGACGCCGCGCGGTACTCGCTGGCGCGCTCGTCCACCGACTCCACCATCACGCTGGACATCGACATCCTCACGTCGCACAAGAACGAGAACCCGGTGTTCTACGTTCAGTACGCGCACGCGCGGATGTCCGCCGTCGAGCGCAAGGCGGCCGAACGCGGCATCGTCAAGGGCGAGTTCAAGCCCGAGCTGCTGTCCACCGAGTGGGAGTCCGACCTGCTCGGCATGCTCGGCGAGTTCCCGCGCGTGGTGGCCAAGGCCGGCGAGATGCGCGAGCCGCACCACGTCGCGCGTTACCTGGAGCAGTTGGCCGGCACGTACCACCGCTTCTACGACCACTGTCAGATCCTGCCCAAGGGCGAGGAAGAGGTCACCGACCTGACGCACGCCCGAATGTGGCTGGCCGAAGCCACGAAAACCGTGGTGGCCAACGGCCTCGCTCTTCTCGGGGTGTCCGCCCCCGAGCGCATGTGACGGATCGTCACAACGCAGGCGACAGGCCGAAGGCCGGGCACATGCCCGGCCTTCGGCCGTTCCAGGCCACGAGCCACCGGCCACGAGCCACCGGCCACGAGCCACGAGCCCCAGGCCACCAGCCCCCCGGCCCAGGCCACCAGCTGCGGCGCCCGGCCCCGGCCCGGCGCCCACCCCACCAGCCCCGCGCGCACCCCACCACACGCAACCCACCCCACACCGACGCCCTCACCCCATGGGGAGCACCACGACATGAGCCGCTCCGCCCACCCCGCCGGTCCCCGCCACGCGGACGTCCTGCCCGACGGCGCGCCGCCGATCGCGCCCGAGGACCTGACCCTGCTCGACCCGAAGATCTGGCCCGCGGGCGCCGAGCGCGGCGCCGACGGTGTGGTCACCATCGCCGGCTTGGACGTGCGCGAGCTCGCCCGCGAGTTCGGCACCCCCGCCTACATCCTCGACGAGGCGGACTTCCGGGCCCGCTGCCGCGCCTGGCGCGAGGCGTTCGAGGGCGCCGACGTGTTCTACGCGGGCAAGGCGTTCCTGTGCCGCGCGCTGGTGCGCTGGATCGCCGAGGAGGGCCTGAACCTGGACGTGTGTACCGCCGGCGAGCTGGCGGTCGCGCTGTCCGCGGGCATGGACCCGGCTCGGATCGCCTTCCACGGCAACAACAAGTCCGGCGCCGAGCTGGAGCGCGCGCTGGAGGTCGGCGTCGGCCGGATCGTGGTCGACTCGTTCGAGGAGATCAGCCGGCTGGCCTTCCTGGCCGACCGGCGCGGTGTCACGCAGAAGGTGCTGGTCCGGATCACCGTCGGGGTCGAGGCGCACACCCACGAGTTCATCGCCACCGCGCACGAGGACCAGAAGTTCGGCTTTTCGCTGGCCGACGGCCGGGCGGCCGAGGCGGTCCGCCGGATCCGCAAGCTCGAATCGCTCGAACTGGTCGGCCTGCACTCGCACATCGGCTCGCAGATCTTCGACACGGCCGGCTTCGAGGTCGCCGCGCGCCGGGTGGTCGGTCTGCTGGTGGCGGTCCGTGACGAGCACGGCGTCGAACTGCCCGAGATCGACCTCGGCGGCGGTCTCGGCATCGCCTACACCTCCGCCGACGACCCGCAGTCGCCCGCGGTGATCGCCGCCTCGCTGCTGGACATCGTGCGCCGCGAGTGCGCCGCCGCGGGCCTGGCCGCCCCCCGGCTGTCGGTCGAACCCGGCCGCGCGATCGCCGGACCCGGCACCTTCACGCTGTACGAGGTGGGCACGATCAAGCCGCTGGAGGGCCTGCGTACCTACGTCAGTGTCGACGGCGGCATGTCGGACAACATCCGTACCTCGCTCTACGACGCCGAATACAGCGTGACGCTCGTCTCACGCGCGAGCGACGCGGCGCCGATGCTCTCGCGCGTGGTGGGCCGGCACTGCGAGTCCGGCGACATCATCGTCAAGGACGCCTACCTGCCCGCCGATCTGGCCCCCGGCGACCTGCTCGCGGTGCCGGCCACCGGCGCCTACTGTCGCTCGATGGCGAGCAACTACAACCACGTGACCCGCCCGCCGGTGATCGCGGTCCACGACGGCACGGCACGCGTGATCGTGCGGCGCGAAACCGAAGAGGATCTGCTCCGCCTCGACATCGGCTGAATCGGCCCGCCGACAGCGAAAAACGAGAACAACGAGACAAGAACAATGGAACGATCGGGGGCCGCCGCGTGGCGGCCCCCGGGCTCGGGAGAAAATCCCGTTGCCCGCATGCGAGGCCGCAAGAATTGTCGTCTCGGATCCTGGACCGGCCCCGGTTCGGGTAATGATCCGAGCGACACTTGTCGGCACTGCCTGTCTCCGGAAATCCCCCGGACGGCAGACTCGGACAACCTTTGTCTTCGAGAAGTGAGGTCGGATGATGCGTACGCAGCCGCTGAAGGTGGCGCTGCTCGGTTGTGGTGTGGTCGGCTCCGAAGTGGCCCGCATCATGACTACGCACGCGACCGACCTCGCCGCCCGAATCGGGGCCCCGATCGAGCTCGCCGGCGTGGCCGTGCGCCGCGCCGGGCGCGAGCGCGCGGGCATCGACCCCGCGCTGATCACCACCGACGCGGTGGAACTGGTCAAACGCGACGACATCGACGTGGTGATCGAGGTGATCGGCGGCATCGAGCCCGCCCGCGGCCTGATCCTGTCCGCGATGGAGCACGGCGCCTCGGTGGTCTCCGCCAACAAGGCGCTGTTGGCCGAGGACGGCTCCACGCTGCATGCCGCCGCCGCGAAACACGGCGTCGACCTCTACTACGAGGCCGCCGTCGCCGGCGCGATCCCGCTGCTGCGTCCGCTGCGCGAGTCGCTCGCCGGGGACAAGGTGGAGCGGGTCCTGGGCATCGTCAACGGCACGACCAACTTCATCCTGGACCGGATGGACTCGACCGGTGCCGGCTTCGCCGAGGCGCTGGACGAGGCCACCGCGCTGGGTTACGCCGAGGCCGACCCCACGGCCGACATCGAGGGCTTCGACGCCGCCGCCAAGGCCGCGATCCTGGCCGGTCTGGCATTCCACACCCGGGTGACCGCCGCCGACGTGTACCGCGAGGGCATCACCGAGGTCAGCGCCGCCGACGTGGCCAGCGCCAAGGCGATGGACTGCGTGGTCAAGCTGCTGGCGATCTGCGAGCGCGGCGCCGACGGGCAGAGCGTCAGTGCCCGCGTGCACCCGGCGATGATCCCGCGGACACACCCGCTCGCGTCGGTGCGCGAGGCGTACAACGCGGTCTTCGTCGAGTCCGAGGCGGCCGGGCAGCTGATGTTCTACGGCCCCGGGGCGGGCGGCGCGCCGACCGCGAGCGCGGTGCTCGGCGACCTGGTCGCGGTCTGCCGCAACAAGCTCTCCGGCGCGACCGGGCCCGGCGAGTCGGCCTACGCCCAGCTGACCCCGCAGCCGGTGGGCATCGCCCGCACCCGCTACCACCTCAGCCTGGACGTGGCCGACCGGGCCGGCGTGCTGGCCCAGGTGGCCGCGGTGTTCGCCCAGCACGACGTGTCCATCGACACGGTGCGCCAGCAGGGTCGGGACGGGGATGCCACACTCGTGATCGTCACCCATACCGCCACCGACGCCGCGCTCGCGGCGACCGTCGCCGATCTGCGCGGTATGGACATCGTTCGTGACATCGCCGGCATCATGCGGGTCGAAGGGGAGTAGAGGGACCGTGAGCGCGCTCAAGGAAGGCGTCCGCACCACTCAGTGGCGCGGGGTCATCGAGGAATACCGCGACCGTCTGCCGGTCTCGGCGAACACACCCGTGGTCACCCTGCGTGAGGGTGGCACTCCGTTGGTCCCGGCCCAGGTGCTCTCCGAGCGCACGGGATGTGAGGTTCACCTCAAGGTCGAGGGCGCCAACCCGACCGGGTCCTTCAAGGACCGCGGCATGACGATGGCGATCTCCAAGGCCAAGGCGGAGGGCGCGCAGGCGGTCATCTGCGCGTCCACCGGCAACACCTCGGCCTCCGCCGCCGCATACGCGGTGCGTGCCGGGATGGTCTGCGCCGTGCTGGTGCCGCAGGGCAAGATCGCGCTGGGCAAGATGGGCCAGGCCCTCGTGCACGGCGCGCGCATCCTCCAGGTCGACGGCAACTTCGACGACTGCCTCACGCTCGCCCGCGATCTGGCCGAAAAGTATCCGGTCGCGCTGGTGAACTCGGTCAACCCGGTCCGCATCGAGGGCCAGAAGACGGCCGCCTTCGAGATCGTCGACATGCTCGGCGACGCGCCCGACATCCACGTGCTTCCGGTGGGCAACGCGGGCAACATCACCGCGTACTGGAAGGGCTACACCGAATACGCGGCCGACGGCCTGGCCGGCCGACGGCCGCGCATGTGGGGCTACCAGGCGGCCGGTTCGGCGCCGCTGGTCAACGGTGCGCCGGTGCTCTCGCCGCAGACGATCG
Source organism: Embleya sp. NPDC005575 (assembly GCF_040605455.1). Lineage (NCBI taxonomy): Bacteria > Bacillati > Actinomycetota > Actinomycetes > Kitasatosporales > Streptomycetaceae > Embleya > Embleya sp. NPDC005575. The sequence continues at coordinate 29,126 of NZ_JBEXCV010000106.1, forward strand.
CCACCGCGATCCGGATCGGCAACCCCGCCTCGTGGGACCTCGCGATCGCCGCGCGGGACGAATCGGGCGGCCACATCGAGTCGGTGACCGACCGTCAGATCCTGTCGGCGTACCGCCTGCTGGCCGCGCAGGAGGGGGTCTTCGTGGAGCCGGCGTCCGCCGCGAGTGTGGCCGGATTGCTCCAGGCGGCCGAACAGGGTCGAGTCGACCCCGGTCAGCGGATCGTCTGCACGGTCACCGGCAACGGTCTCAAGGACCCCGACTGGGCGGTGGCCGGCGCGCCCAAGCCGGTCGTCGTCCCGATCGACGCGTCCGCCGCCGCCGCACAGCTGGGCCTCGGCTGACCTCTACCACGCGTCGGCGGCTCGGACCACCGCTCCCAACACCCGTCGCAAAGCGATCCGCGCCGCCGACTCGAAATGCCGCGTCGCGGCGCCGATAGGGAAAGTCGGCCCGGGTCCGGGAAAACCGACCCCGCTCGGGAAGGTCGGCCCGCCGGGGAAAGCCGCCCCCGCGACCGGTGCGAAAAGCGGTCGGAACACGCCAGGGCGGTCGACGGTCACCCGTCGGCCGCCACCGGTCCTTTTCGATGCCATTTCCGGTACCAATCCCACGACGCGGTGGTTACGGTGTCCCGCGAGGGAACGCACCTTCGGTAGGCTGGTCACCGGACGCGACCTTGCACTCGTTCCGCGGCGCATGCCGCCCGAGTCTCGCGTCTGTTGCTGCCGTTCCGCAGCACCCGCGATGTCCCGAATGCGCCACTGGTTCGGTCCGTCCCGTGAAAGTGCCCGGAACTCCACGAGGAGGAGTGTCCACGCGTATGGCCGGCCCCGCATTCCGTGCCGCCCCCGTCCGGGTTCGCATCCCGGCCACGAGCGCCAACCTGGGTCCCGGGTTCGACGCGTTCGGACTCGCGCTCGGACTGTACGACGACGTCGCCGTCCGGGTCGCGGACGAGGGCTTGTCGATCGACATCGCAGGTGAGGGCGCCGACGACCTGTCCCGGGACGAGAACCACCTGGTCGTACGGGCGGCCTATGCCGCGTTCGAGGCGATGGGTGGCCGACCGCCCGGCCTGGACGTCGTGTGCGCCAATCGCATCCCGCACGGGCGTGGACTGGGCTCGTCCGCCGCCGCCATCTGCGCCGGCGTGATCGCGGCCAGGGCGCTGACCATAGGCGGCGCCGAGCGGCTCGACGACGAGGCCACCCTGGCCCTGGCGACCGAACTCGAAGGCCACCCGGACAACGTCGCGGCGTGTCTGCTCGGCGGCTTCACCATCGCCTGGACCGACGAGGACGGCCCCCGGGCGGTGCGATCGACCCCCGACCGGGGTATATCTCCTGTCGTGTTCGTACCTGCCACTCCGCTGTCCACCGAGGTCGCGCGCGGTCTACTGCCGGCCAAGGTGACCCATCGCGACGCCTCGGCGAACGCTGGGCGCGCCGGCCTGCTGGTCACCGCGCTGACCTCGCGTCCGGACCTGCTGTTCGCCGCGACCGAGGACCGGCTGCATCAGACCTACCGCGCGCCCGCGATGCCCGCGAGCGCCGAATTGATCGACAAGCTGCGCGCACAGGGGATGGCCGCGGTCGTCTCCGGCGCGGGGCCGACCGTGCTCGCCCTGGTCACGCGCGACCGCGTGGACGAGGCGATCAGCAGCGCCGGGCCCGATTGGGTGGTTCGGCAACTGGACGTGGACGGGGCCGGAGCAAGCGTCATGCCACTGGCGTGACCTGCGTACTTGCTGTTCGTTGGCAGTACGCCCGGTAGGCGGAGCCGGCCCGATGGCAGGCCCGGCGCGGTCGGCGACGGTGGAGGATCCGTTCACTCCACTGCACTACTGCAGGAAAAAGGGCTGCGCCGGGGGAGCGATGGGGTGGGGGAATGTCTCTTGGGTCCGGTAGTGTTAGCGTCATCACCGCACCAGATCCCCCGCCCGCATAGGGTTGGGCGCGTTCGGTGCTCTGTGGCCACGATCCTTTGGGAGTCTCCCCTCCTGCCTGTCCTTCGTGACGAACGTGGCTCCCCGATACAGACCGGCGGAACCACCGCGCCGCGTCGAGCTCATCCCGGGGACCCGAGGGCACTTCCCCTACAGGAATACGAGCCCCCACAGGCATACATGAGCCCGATCCTCGCAGTACTGGGCACATTTTCGACGATTCCCGCCATCCGGCGGACCACCGCACCGGACCGCACTGGAAGCGGGACGGACAGCACAACCGGTCGCCGAGCCCCCTCAAGGCCGACGCCCGCTCCAGGGAAGGACCCTTCGTGAGCGACACCACCGAACTCATGGACGCAACGCCGCAGGCCGCGTCCGCCTCGGGTGACGCGGTTGCCACCGCGGACGCCCCCGCTCCCGCCACGCGGCGCCGCCGCTCGACGGGCACCGGCCTCAACGGCATGGTGCTGGCGGAGCTGCAGCAGGTCGCCACCGGTCTGGGCATCAGCGGTACCGGCCGCATGCGCAAGAGCCAGCTGATCGAGGCCATCCAGGCCAAGCAGGGTGGTTCGGACGCCGCTCCCGCTGCCGCCACGAAGCCGGCCCGGGCGACCCGGGCCAAGGCCGCCACCGCCACCGCGGACAACGGCGCGGCACCCGCCGAGGCCGCCGCGGAGGCGCCCGCCGAGGCTCCGGTCGCGGAGGCGCCCACCCGGGCCCGCCGGACCGCCCGCACGCGGGTCGCGGTCGAGGCACCGCAGATCGAGATTCCGGTGCAGGCCGCCGCCGAGGCGCCCACCAACGGCCGCACCCGGCGCGAGCAGGGCGAGCCGGCGGCCGAGGCCGTGGAGGCCCCGACGCGCCGTCGTGGCGAGCGCGCCGAGCGCACCGAGCGCACCGGCGACGACCAGGGCGAGCAGCGCGAGGGCGGCGAGCGGGAAGGCCGTCGCGAGCGTCGCGAGCGCGGCCAGAACCGGCGCGACCGCGGCGAGCGCAACAACGAGCGCGGCGGCGAGCGCGCCGAGCGCGCCGAGCGCCCGGAGCGCGGCGAGCGGGCCGAGCGCGGC